>DXEQ01000297.1 GCA_019114885.1 Candidatus Anaerobutyricum stercoripullorum | reverse complement strand
CGTCGGCAGCCCCGGAAAATATTGTGGCTCCATGACAGGATTCGACCCGTCATGGGGCGACAATATTTCTGAGAGATTTGTGAAGGGAGGAACATCATGAAAAGAAGAAAAGTAGGAGCAGCCCTTTTGTGTATGCTGCTGACGGCGGCCATGCTGCTTCCTTTTTTGTCCGGCGGCGAAAGTGTGAAAGCAACGCTGGAAGAAAATGTATCTGCCATCCGGGGAATCCGGCAGGCAGGACGTGTGCAGGCGGAGGAAATCGATGTGCCGGAAGATGGTGTGTATACCATAGACGGCGTACTCCGCCATGCATACGCGAATCAGAATTCCATGGGGAATGGAGCCATGGTAAAACCGATGGAAATCTGGGTGGAGGAGGGAGAAGCCATCCTTCGTATGGAATTTGTACCGTTGACATCCCAACTTGGCAGTGCGGGCTTTACCGGCTATCTGGCTTATTTTTATTACTTTCCGGACTGGGAAGGGGGCAGCAGCGGCACAGAAGCGCCTGTGGATGAGACACCTGTCGCCGCCGATGTGGAGTCTTACTATGAGGACGTTTATGATGAATATAATGACCCGGACACCGGACTTGACGACAACGTAAAGGGGGAGCTGTATCCATATTTTATGACCATGCCGGTGGAACTTTACGATGCGGAGATCTGGACCCAGGTTTATGTGCCGGTCATGGAAACGATCGTGGCGGGAAACGGTCTGCAGTACGCCAGACTCCAGCTGGACTGGAGTACATTTACAAGAAAAGGAGATCTGCCGGAGGAAGAAAAACCCGGCGAGGACGACACAGGGACGGAGAAGCCGGGCGACACGGAAAAAGTCGTGGACAAAGGCACGCTTCATACCCTTCTGATCTCGGCAGCCAGTCTGGCGGGACGGGAGAGTATCTACACGAAAGACTCCCTTACCCGGCTGAAAAACGCCATTGAGCGGGCGGAAAATGTGTATGCGGACGAGGATGCCACCCAGACGCAGGTGGACACGCAGGTAAAGACGTTGTCCAAAGCAATCCTGAATCTGGAACAGAAGGAGACGGACGCTGGTTCTGGAGGCAGAGGTTCCGGCAGTGGCAATACGGCTTCCGGCGACGTGTCTGATGGCAATAGTGCGGCTGCTTCCGGCAGTACAGATGCAGCAGAAAAACTGGATTTTCAGAATCTGGCGGATGGAACCTATTCGGTGGAAGGGAAAATGTACAAAACCGATAAGGAGACTCTCTCCATGTCCAATGACGCCATAAACCATACAATAAAACTGACGGTCAGCGGCGGCGCTTACTCGCTGACGTTGGACTTTGAAGGGCTGGAGATCAGCGGTCAGTTTGGTTACCTGGGAGAATTGAAATATTATGAGACCGGTTACGGTACGGATTCCTATGGGGCGCCGACCGGAAAAACCAAAGCGGTTACCATTGATTCCTGGCAAAAGGAAGATGGGAAGAAGGTATCAGATGACTTCGGCAGTGATTATCCGGATCAGGTGACCTTTCCTCTGATCGGGGAGGCGAAGAAAGACGGTTGGGTGCCTCTGCAGGTGTTCGTGCCGATCATGGATTCCATCTCAAAGGGAAGCGGAACGCAGAATGTCTGGCTGAAGCTGGATACTGCTTCCGTGGCGTCGGCGGATAAGAATTCTTTCAAAGAGGAAGAGGCATCCGGCAGCAAATCTTCCGGCAAGAAGAAAAATACTTCTGCCGAAAAGAGCAGTTCTTCTTCGGCAAAGGGGGCCAGTTCGATAAAATCCGGCAGCACTCTGCCATCGTCCGGCTCCACGAAAAGTTCTTCACTGCCAACGGGTTCTTCATTGACCGGCGGTTCCGCGTCCGGCAGCAGTGTGGAAGGAAATGTATTGCAGAACTCTCTGGTGACCGGCGGTGCGGCGAACAGCCAGACAGCGACTGGTTTTGAGGCGGCCGGAGGGACGGAAAGTTCCGGTGATGTGACGGAGACGGAAGAGGAAAAAAGCGCGGCGGCAGTCGTACCGTCTTTTATGAGCCTGTTGGCTGTCCTGGCAGGAGGATTGTATAAGATTCGCAGCAGGCAGTTATTCTGACCAACGGCAGAGTCGGCAGCCGATACGCGGAAAAACGGCAGGGAGATGTCTTGGTGCATCAAACAGCAGCCGGACTGTCGGCGGCCGGAAAGGAGAGAAATCAATGCATTTTTTAGTAAAACGAATCAAAAGAGTGCTCTGCCCCATTCTGGTCATGTTTCTTCTATTATATATGGGTACGATTCTGGCGCAGGCGGCGGCAGGGACCGTCTATACCTGTAAGATCAACCCCAGTTACGCGCACCCGGTTACCGGCGAGATTGAGGACGCCGGGGGAAGTTCATCCACTGCCACCGGGCAGGGTATGGTGGAAGGCACTCTGGGCAGCAGCGGTATTCTGGAAGTGACGGACAGCGGAGAGTACTATCTGACCATCCGCATGGGACTGATGGACTATTCCTCCGGGCACAGCTTCCGCACGCAGGAAGTGGGTGCTTCCGGCTGGAGCAGCGTGGAAGCCGCACAGACCGGCAGCGGAAGCGACGACAGCGGAACCACGGCGGATCTGCGGATATCGGTGCCATCGGAGAGTTGTATCGTTCGCTGCTCCATGTATGTGGAGCCCATGGGACGGGATGTGATTTTTTATTTTTATCCCAGCGATTATACCACGGGCAACAGCGCGGGAATGAATGCGGAGATTGTGACGGAAACCAGCGCATCTTCTGCAAATGCGTCTTCCGGCGGCACATCTTCCGAAAAGACAGCGGACGGTAAAAGCAACAGTGGGTCCGAAGGAAAGGCCGCGGACACTCAAAACAGCGATGCGGACACAGGGAATCAGGCAGCGAACAGTCAGGATGGCAGCGCGGCGGGCGGCTCCGGTGGCAGCGGACAAACCGGCACATCGGTATCACAGACGGACGGTCAGACCGGAGTGGCGGCGTCACAGGTGGCTGGAGGGACCGCCGCGGCAACTGATACGACAGGTGTGGACACAGCGAGCACGGATTCTCTCGATACGGCCCAGGGCCTGTCCCTGTCCACCGCCTCCGGCATGACGGAGCCTGCGGCGTTGGACGGTGCTTCGGCCAGCCCCTTTACCTGGGTGCTGGTGCTTACGGCGTCCATCACTTTATCCGGAGCGATTCTGCTCATGATGACGGCCTATATCGTCTATCTGTTTCGGAAGAACTGGCGGCGGTGGGGCGGCAGCGATGTGACATTATCAGAAGAAGAGGAAGAAGAACAGAATCCGGTTTTCCTCGGCAGCGGTTTCGGGCTTCCGGATGAGGACGACGGAGAGGTCTGGGATTCTGACGGTGTGGTGCGGCTCACAGAAGAAGCTGCCGCAGAACAAGGCAGAGCGGAAGAAGACGCTGTAGAGGAAAGCGCCGCAGAACAGGAGGCATCAGATGAGAGGTAAAGCAGAACTGGCCGGCAGAACCCCATACGCTGTTGGAGAACCTGCGGCCGGCAGAATTGTCTGTGGGAAACAAATGATCTGCCTGATCTTGTCTGCGCTCATTCTGTGGCTGCTCACCGGCTGTATGGTGGATCAGCATCCTGAGGATGCCCGGACAACTGCGGTGGAGACGGTGGAGACCATGCTCACCATCATCGATCCGGTGGAGAAGGCGGCGGTGGAAAAGGCGAAGAGCGAGGTGCGCGCCATGGATGCGGAGCCCCGGATTGTGGCGACTTCTCCGTCTGTGGCGGAGATCTGTGACCGGCTGGAACTCCCGCTCGTTGGCGTATGTGCGAGCACCATATCAGAACTCCCAAAACGGTACGCGGACGTGACGACAGTGGGCACGGCCATGAGTCCGGATATGGAGATTGTCTCCTCCCTGAATCCGGACTGGATCTTAAGTCCCTCCTCTCTCCAGACTGATCTGGAACCAAAGTATGAGAGCCTGGATACGGACTGGGCATTTCTGAACCTGCGCAGTGTGCAGGGAATGTACCGCTCCATTCAGGAACTGGGAGAGATTTTTGACCGGGAAGAGCAGGCGCAGACTATGGTAGAAGAATTTCAGGATTTTTATGAAGAATATAAAAGTCAGAACGAGGGAAAGGCACATCCGAAAGTCATGATTCTCATGGGCCTGCCCGGCAGTTACATTATCGCCACGGAAAATTCTTACGTGGGCAGTCTGGTGGAACTGGCCGGAGGAGAGAATGTCTATGCCGGGACGGATCAGGAGTTTTTGACAGTGAACACAGAAGACATGGAAAAAAAGAATCCGGACGTCATCCTTCGCGCGGCGCACGCCCTGCCGGATCAGGTGGTGGAGATGTTCAAAGAAGATTTTGAGACCAACGATATCTGGAAACATTTTTCTGCCGTGCAAAACGGGCGGGTCTATGATCTGACCTATGAATATTTCGGCATGAGTGCCAATTTCTATTACCCGGAGGCGTTGAAAGAATTACAGCCGATGCTGTATCCGGACAGCGCCGCCGGAGCCGGTACTGCGGGAAACAGCGCATCCGGAGATAACGCATCCGGCGCCGCGTCGGACGATAAAAAGGAGGGAGCAACCTCATGAAGAACAACAAAAATATAAGGAGTATTCTTGCCTTTGCTGTGACCGGGCTTCTCCTTCTGATCGTATTTTTTATCGCAGTCAATACGGGTAGTCTGTCTGTCAGTTTCGGGCAGCTCCTGAAAGGACTGTTTGTGGAATATGACGCCGATGTGGCGGCCGTCTATGACCTGCGTTTTCCCCGGATATTTATTTCCATGCTGGCCGGGGCGGCCATCGCGGTATCCGGTGTGCTGTTTCAGGCTGTGCTCAAAAACCCTCTGGCAGATCCGGGGATCATCGGTATATCCAGCGGCGCCGGTTTTGCGGCGGTGCTCATCACAGCCTTCGCGCCGACCCTGTTTTTCCTGACGCCTCTCTTTGCCTTTCTGGGAGGAGTTGCCGCGTTTTTGATGGTCTATCTGCTTTCCTGGAAGGGAGGGCTGAGCCCTTTAAGGATTATTCTCACCGGTGTGGCGGTGGACGCGCTGTTTTCCGGACTTTCCAGCGCATTTAACTCTATGAGCGGCGGCGACCGGACGGGAGTGGCGTCCATCGTGGAGGCCAATATTACTCAGAAGACGTGGGAAGATGTGGGAACTTTGTTTCCTTATGTGGTGGCAGGTCTGCTTCTGGCCTGCATTTTTATCGGGGAATGTAATCTGCTGTCACTGGAAGATAAGACGGCCCGGGGACTGGGCGTCCACGTAAACCGCACAAGAATCGTCATCTCTCTGGTGGCGGTGCTGCTGGCCAGCATATCAACGGCTGTGGCGGGAGCGGTCAGCTTTCTGGGACTCATCGTGCCGCACGTCGGTCGTATCTGTGTGGGAAGTGACCATAAGCGGCTGATTCCGTTTTCCGCTCTGGCGGGAGCCTTTACATTTCTTGCGGCGGATACGCTGGGGCGGACTGTCGCCGCACCAAACGAGGTCAGTGCGGCGGTCATCATGAGCGTCATCGGCGGCCCGTTTTTCATCCTGCTGCTCCGGAGGTCAAAGAAATATGGAAATTAGATTCAGAACAGAAAAAAGAAAAAAAGAAGAAGACGAGCGCCTGTATGAGCCGCTCCCGCCAACAATCCGCCCGGAACGGGAAGAGACAGCGCGAAAGAGCGGGGCGGTGATGACGGTAAAAGACCTTTCCTTTTCTTATGGAAAAAACAAGGTGCTGAAAAATATCACCCTCCACATCCCGGAGGGAAAGGTGACCACCATCATGGGAGCCAACGGCTGCGGCAAATCCACGCTTTTTTCTCTCATGACGAAAAACCTGACGCCGGATGCCGGCGGTGTCTTTCTCCGGGGAAAGAATATAGCGGATCTGCCTCTGCAGGAATTTGCCAGAAAGGCAGCCATCGTCCATCAGTATAATACGGCGGCGGACGATATTACCGTGGAGAGACTGGTGGCTTTTGGACGGACGCCGTATCAGAAACTACTGGGCGGCCCTGGCAGGGAAGATGAGGAATACATCAACTGGGCCATTCGGATCACCGACATGGAAAAATTCCGGGACAGGGAAGTCAGCAAACTTTCCGGCGGACAGCGGCAGAGGGTATGGATCGCCATGGCGCTGGCGCAGAATACGAAGATTCTTTTCCTTGATGAACCGACTACCTATCTGGACATCCGCTATCAGCTGGACATCCTCCGGCTGGTGCGGCGGCTGAATGAACAGTACGGCATCACGATCATCATGGTGCTCCACGATATCAATCAGGCCATTCATTATTCGGACCGGATCATCGGCCTGAAGGACGGGCAGGTGGGGATGGAAGGCCCGCCGGGGAGGATCATCACGACCCAGAGCATCCGTCAGCTTTACGGTGTGGAACTTTCGGTGGTGAGTGTCGGCGGAGAAAAGTTTGTGCTGACAGTCTGAAAGGAGGACAAAATGAATAAGAATCCGTTAAAAATAGTATGGCTGATACTGGGGTTGCTTTGTCTGGCTCTGGGGACACTGGGCATAGTCCTGCCCATTCTGCCCACGGTGCCTTTTTACATGGCGACGGTAGTCTGCTTCGCCAAAAGCTCCCGGCGGCTTCACCGGTGGTTTATCGGAACGGAACTTTATAAAAAGAATCTGGAAAGCTTTGTGAAGCAAAAGGCCATGACCATGAAAACAAAATGCTCTGTCACCGGCACGGTGAGCATACTTATGCTCATCGGATTTCTTCTCATGGAAAATGTACCGGCAGGCCGGATGGTGCTGGTCATCGTGTGGGCGGCGCATATGTATTATTTCTTTGTCAGAGTACGTACCGTGAAAACGGAAGAACGGTGAGACCGGAAGAAAAACGAAAAAAGGAGAAGCGGCAAAAAACGGTGAGCCGCCTGAAAATGATATGATTAAAAAAAGGCTGGTGAGACTGTTGTCTCACGCGAAAAAATACATAGTTTATAATGTCCTCTGGCAATGGATGGCGCTTTTGCTGCAGATTGGCGTGATCTTTACGGTGACCGGGATTCTGAGCGATCTCGTTTCCTGGGGGATTGCGGGGGGAACCGATAATTTTTTTGAAAATGTATTGGCCGCTCTGCCTGGAAATGTATCGGCTGCGTCATCCGGGTTTTTTCAAAACGCGGCTGGGTTGCCGGTGCGGGTGGGCTTTCTTCTGGCGGCGCTTATCGGCCGTTTTTTCTGTGATAAGATGGCCGCGGAAGCATCCTGTCGGGCCAGTGTGGATGTGAAACGAATCCTCAGAGGAAAAATCTATGAGAAAATGCTGGCGCTGGGAGCCTCTTATAAAGAGAAGATCGCCACCTCCGAGGTGGTGCAGATGAGCGGAGAGGGTGTGGAACAGCTGGAGATCTATTTTGGAAAATATCTGCCGCAGCTGTTTTACAGTCTGCTGGCGCCGGTGACCCTGTTTCTCGTCTTAAGCCGGGTGAGCCTGAAAGCCAGTGTGATTCTTTTGATCTGCGTGCCGCTGATTCCGCTGTCCATCGTGGCGGTGCAGAAGATTGCCGGGCGGCTGTTTCGAAGGTACTGGGGATATTATTCCAATCTGGGAGATGTCTTTCTGGAAAATCTGCAGGGCCTTACCACATTGAAAATCTATCAGGCGGATGCCATGAAAGCAGAGGAGATGGACGAGGCGTCC
>DXEQ01000296.1 GCA_019114885.1 Candidatus Anaerobutyricum stercoripullorum | reverse complement strand
TAAAATATGTTGCAAACTCATCGGATTTCACAGATAATCGGGAGGGATAGATATGACGTATGAAGAGGTTATGAAACAGGCAAGATTTGAAGTGGGCCCATATTGTAAGGTTTGTCCGGTATGCAACGGACGGGCATGTAAGAACCAGATTCCGGGACCGGGGGCCAAGGGCATCGGAGATGTTGCCATTCGTAATTATGATAAGTGGCAGGAGATCCGGGTCAACATGGATACGATCGGAGAAAATGTGGAGCCGGACACAGGCATTGAGCTGTTCGGCAATACATTTAAGTATCCGTTCTTTGCGGGACCGGTGGGGGCTATGCGCCTGCACTATGGTGACAAATACGACGATGAGGAGTATAATCAGATTCTGGTATCCGCCTGTGCGGAGAATGGTATTGCCGCGTTTACCGGCGACGGAACGGACCCGAATGTGTTTCAGGCGGCGACCCGGGCCATCAAGGATAATGACGGCCGGGGAATTCCGACTATCAAGCCGTGGAACATGGAGATGATCCACGAGAAGCTGGATCTTGTCTTTGAGAGCGGCGCCATGATGGCGGCCATGGATATTGACGCGGCGGGACTGCCGTTCCTCAAAAATATGGAGCCGCCGGCAGGCAGCAAGACGGTGGAAGAGCTGGCGCTGATCATTCATGACGCGGAGCGTCCGTTTATTGTCAAGGGCATCATGACCGTGCGGGGCGCAAAGAAGGCATGGGAAGCCGGTGCGTCGGCCATCGTGGTGAGCAATCACGGCGGCAGAGTGCTTGACCAGACACCGGCCACGGCAGAAGTGCTGGAAGAGATCGTGGAGTGGAACGAGGGCCGTATGAAGATCTTCGTGGACGGTGGTATCCGCACCGGTATCGATGTATTCAAGGCACTTGCCATGGGCGCGGACGCCGTGCTCATCGCCAGACCGTTTGTGCAGGCAGTATATGGAGGACAGGCGGAAGGCGTGCGTCTCTATATCGAGAAGCTGGCCGCAGAGCTTAAGGATACCATGGCCATGTGCGGCGCGAAAGATATTAAGAGTATCAGTAGAAAGATGATTCACAGGTGAGGAAAATGCAGAAAAAAGATACGGTAGTTTTTGATTTGGACGGGACTCTTCTGGATACGCTGGAAGATCTGAAGAACAGCGTGAATTATGCGCTGGAACAGTTCGGTTATCCCACACATACACTGGAAGATGTCCGGAGATTTGTGGGCAATGGGATTACCCGGCTGATGGAGCTGGCCCTTCCTTCCGGACAGGATAATCCGGATTTTGACGCGGTGCTGGAATGTTTCAAAAAACATTATGGTATCCACTGCAATGATCTGACGAAGCCATATGACGGAATCATGGAACTCCTCCATGAGCTCAAAGAGCGGGGAATTAAGATGGCGATCGTGTCCAACAAGGCGGATTTTGCGGTGAAGGAGCTGAATGACATCTATTTTCAGGAAGTCATTCCTCTGGCGGTCGGAGAAAGAGAAAGCGAGGGTATCCGCAGGAAGCCCGCGCCGGATACTGTGCTGGAAGCGCTCAGACAGCTGGGGAGTACCATCGAACAGGCCGTCTATGTGGGAGATTCCGAGGTGGATCTTGCCACAGCCAAAAACTGCGGTATGGATTACATTTTATGTGAGTGGGGATTTCGGACAAGAAAGCAGCTGGAACAGGCTGGCGGACAGATGTTCGTGGAAAGGCCGCAGCAGATTCTTGACGTGATTCTCTGATCAGCCACAAAATTTACCATTATATTTGTTTTGATTTTGCAGATAATAGGATTACGGTAAACAAAAGCTTTTGATGCGCCTCACAAAAACCGTGAGGCACATACCGATCAAAATAGAGAAACTGAAGAATCAAAACATTTATGCGAATGTCATCCGGATGATTCCAGATAACATGGAGGTAAATTACAATGGCAAGAAGTTATACCAAGACCAATCAGGTGGAAGTACCGGAAGCAAAGGATGCAATGGACCGTTTTAAGATGGAAGTTGCCAACGAGATCGGCGTGGATTTAAAACCGGGTTATAACGGTAATATCACCGCCAAGGAAGCCGGTTCCATCGGTGGAGAGATGGTTCGTAAGATGATCAAAAAACAGGAACAGCAGATGGCAGGTTCTGACGAGGAGTAATCCTGGCGGACGCTGCAAAAAGAGTTCTCTGAATAAAGCGGGCAGGTCTATGACCTGTCCGTCATAAAACACGAAGGTATAAGAGACAAAAGATACGGACGGCACAGCTTTTTTGCTGTGCTGTCTTCTTGTGCGTCCGGGCGCCAAGTTACTAAGAAGCTGTCATGCGAAGATGCATGGCAGTTTTTCACTGCGGTAACATAAAAAAATTATAGACAGCCTATACTTTACATGCTATAATACTAAAATGTGTTTTCAGATATATATACAAAACCGAATCAGAGGGGAGGAAGAGACATTTGTTTCAGGCTCCGGACTGATAGCAATAAGGTAAAAATAAGGAACATGTAATTTAAGGAGGAAACGTGATGAGTGTACAGGTTGAAAATTTAGAGCACAATATGGCCAAGCTGACCATCGAGGTGGAAGCTGCTGAATTTGATGCTGCCTGCAAGAAAGTATATAATAGAAAGAAAGGTTCTTACAATCTTCCGGGATTCCGTAAGGGCAAGGTTCCGATGAATATGCTTGAGAAGACATACGGACCGGGTATCTTTTATGAAGATGCTGCCAATGAGATCATGCCGAAGGCATATGCGGACGCTCTCGAGGAGACAAAGCTTGATGTGGTTTCCGCTCCGGAAGTGGATGTGACACAGATTGGCAAGGGACAGAACTTTATCTTTACAGTTTCCGTAGCAGTAAGACCGGAGGTAACTCTCGGCGAGTACAAGGGACTGGAAGTAGAGAAAGAGACAGTTGAAGTTGCTGACGCAGAGGTGGAGGCAGAGCTCAAGAAAGCACAGGAGCAGAACGCAAGAGAGATCACCATCGAAGACCGTCCGGTAAAAGAGGGAGATATCATCACTCTGAACTATGCAGGAACCATCGACGGTGTTCCGTTTGACGGCGGCACAGCAGAGAGCCAGAAGCTGGAGATCGGTTCTCATTCCTTTATCGATACATTTGAAGATCAGCTTGTCGGCATGAATATCGGCGATGAGAAGGACGTGGAAGTGACATTCCCGGAAGAGTACCACGAGGCAAGCCTTTCCGGCAAACCGGCTACTTTCCATGTCAAAGTTCTTGGCATCACAGAGAAACAGCTGCCGGAGATCGATGATGATTTCGCACAGGATACTACAGAGTTTGATTCTCTGGAAGAATACAAAGCAGACATCAGAGCGAAGCTTCTCTCCGACAAGGAAGAGCAGGCAGTGAACGCCATGGAGAACGCTCTGGTAGAGAAGGCTGTGGAGAACGCACAGATGGATATCCCGGATGCCATGATCGATTCTCAGGTAGATCAGATGATTCAGGAATTCCAGCAGAGAGTAAGCTATCAGGGTATCTCTTTT
>DXEQ01000035.1 GCA_019114885.1 Candidatus Anaerobutyricum stercoripullorum | reverse complement strand
TATGGAAAATAAACAGACATTTCCGGAAGTCTTTCCGGATTACCATATACCGGACAATTTAAAATATGTACTTTCCAACACGATCGTGACCAGAGTGGTCATGAAACAGAACAAAAATCAGCTGATCGTGCACACGAAGGGCGAGCATATCATGGGACGGAAACTGGTAAACAAGATTGCCTTTGATCTGAAAAACGAACTGTTCCGCGGCACCTCCCTCTTCCTTGTCATCGACGATACGTACGAACTGTCCCCGGTCTACACGCTGGAACAGCTCACAAAAGACTACTGGGACAGCATCCTTTATGAACTTCACCGGATGGGACAGGTGGAATACAGTCTTTTCCTCCACTGCGAATGGGGCTTTGAGGGAAGGATCATGACGATTCTTCTGGAAGATTCGTTTCTGGCCCGGAGCAAAGCGCCGAAGCTGAAACAGTATCTGGAGGAAATGTACTCCCATCGCTTCGGGAAAGAGATCCAGGTGGGATTTGACTTCACCGACGCCGCCAAGCAGGCCTTCTACAAGGCGAGGAACCACAAGCTCGACCTGGAAGTCGGCATGGTCATGGAACAGATCGAGAAGGCGGAAGCGGAAAAAGGCGGTGGAGAGAAGAAGCAGGAGAAGGAAGAGAACGGCCAGAAACCGGCCAGACGCGGCGGTTACTCTTCCAACTTTTTTGAGGAGAGAGCCAGAAGAAAAGAATTTGGCGGTTATGGCAGAAGACAGAAGGACCCGGATATCATTTACGGAAAGGACTGCGACGGGGAGGTCGTTCCCATCGAGGAGATCGTGGACGAGATCGGAGAGGTGGTCATCCGGGGGCAGATTATCGGGCTGGATATCCGGGAGATCCGCCGGGAAAGAAGCATCGTGAGCTTCCGCATCACCGACTATACCGACACCATCGTGGGAAAGGTCTTTCTGAAAAATGTACAGTTGCCGGACTTTCTGGAAGCCTTTGAGAAGGGACGATTTTATAAGATCAAGGGAATGCCGCGGATGGATATCTTTGAGAGAGATATCACCATGTCTTCCATCACGGGCATCAAGCCGGTTCCGGATTTCCGGGAAAAGCGGATGGACAAGAGTCTGGAGAAGCGGGTGGAACTGCACCTGCACACGGTCATGAGTGACCTGGACAGTGTGGTGGATATCAAAAAGGCCATCCAGACGGCCAAAGACTGGGGGCATCCTGCCATGGCCATCACAGACCACGGTGTGCTGCAGGCATTTCCCATCGCCAACCACTGTATCACCATGGACGAGCCGTTTAAGATTATCTACGGTGTGGAAGGATACTTCGTGGATGACTTAAAGAAGCTGGTCACCAACGCGAAAGGACAGACGTTTTCGGACAGCTTTGTGGTCTTTGACCTGGAGACCACGGGATTCAGTCCGGTGCATGATGCCATCATTGAGATCGGGGCGGTGAAAGTGTCCGGCGGCGAGATCGTGGATCATTACAGCGTCTTTGTCAATCCGAAGCGGCCGATTCCACTTCGGATCACGGAGCTTACCAGCATTGACGACGCCATGGTGGCGGGGGCGGAAGATATCGAGACGATCCTGCCGGAGTTTCTTGCCTTCTGTGAGGGCTGCTCTCTGGTAGCCCACAATGCAGATTTTGACGTGAGCTTCATCGAGGCCAACGCCGACCGTCTGGGATACAGCCATGATTTTACGGTGCTGGATACCGTGCAGATGGCGAGAATGCTGCTGCCGCAGCTGAACCGTTTTAAACTGAATACGGTCTGCAAGCATCTGGGCATCAAGCAGGAGCATCATCATCGGGCCGTGGACGATGCCCGGGTGACGGCGGAAGTCTTTCTGCGGTTTGTGGAGATGCTCCGGGAGCGAGATGTGGATACGCTGGAGCAGCTGAACCGTATGGGTGCTTCCTCGGCGGAACTGATCAAAAAAGCCGCCACCTATCACGGCATCATCCTGGTAAAAAATGATGTGGGACGGGTCAACCTGAACCGGCTGGTGTCCGCCTCTCATCTGGATTATTTTAACCGTCGTCCGAGGATGCCGAAAAGTCTCATTGAAAAATACAGAGAAGGGCTGATCCTTGGTTCCGCCTGTGAGGCGGGCGAACTGTTTCAGGCGATCATCCGCGGAAAGAGCGAGGAGGAGGTCGCCCGGATCGTGAACTTCTATGATTATCTGGAAATCCAGCCCATCGGCAACAATGCGTTTATGATTGAGAGTGATAAATACGACGCGCGGACGGTGGAGGACCTTCAGAATTATAACCGAAAGATCGTGGAGCTGGGAGAACAATATCATAAGCCGGTGGTCGCCACCTGTGATGTACATTTTCTGAATCCGGAGGATGAGCAGTACCGACGCATCCTGCAGGCGGGCAAGGGGTTTGCCGACGCGGACAAACAGGCGCCGCTTTACTTCCGCACCACGGAAGAGATGCTCAGTGAGTTTGCCTATCTGGGAGAGCAGAAGGCGAGAGAGGTGGTCATCACCAACACCAACAAGATTGCCGATATGATCGAGAAGATCTCCCCGGTACACCCGGATAAATGTCCGCCGGTGATTCCGAATTCCGACAAGGATCTGACGGAGATCTGTTATAACCGGGCCCATGAGATCTACGGTCCGGATCTGCCGGAGATCGTGAAGGAGAGACTGGACAGGGAGCTGAATTCCATTATCTCCAACGGATTCGCGGTCATGTACATCATCGCCCAGAAGCTGGTAAAGGATTCCAACGATCACGGTTATCTGGTCGGCTCCCGTGGTTCCGTCGGCTCCTCCTTTGTGGCCACCATGTCCGGAATCACCGAGGTCAATCCTCTGTCGGCCCATTACATTTGCCCGCACTGCCACTTTGTGGATTTTGATTCGGAATATGTAAAACCGTACACCATGAAGGGTATGTCCGGCTGCGATATGCCGGACCGGGACTGTCCGGTCTGCGGCACGAAGCTGTTAAAGGAAGGTCATGATATTCCTTTCGAGACGTTCCTCGGATTCAAGGGAAATAAGGAGCCGGATATCGACTTAAACTTCTCCGGAGAGTACCAGGCCAAGGCCCACAAATATGTGGAGGTCATCTTCGGAGAAGGCTCCGCCTTCCGGGCCGGGACCATCGGCACGCTGGCAGAGAAGACCGCCTACGGCTATGTGATGAAATATTTTGAGGAGCGCGGAATTCACAAGCGCCGCTGTGAGATGGAGAGGCTGGCGGAAGGCTGTACCGGTGTAAAGAGAACGACCGGACAGCATCCGGGCGGTATCATCGTGGTGCCTCATGAGCATGAGATTTATGATTTCACCGCCATCCAGCATCCCGCAAATGATGTGAATACCGATATCATCACGACACATTTTGAGTATCATTCCATCGACCATAACCTGTTGAAGCTCGATATTCTCGGTCACGATGATCCCACCATGATCCGGCGTCTGGAGGACCTGACCGGCGTGGACGCAAAGACCATCCCGCTGGATGACAAGGACGTCATGGAGCTGTTTCATGGTACACAGATTCTGGGGATCACCCCGGAGGATATCGGGGGCGTGGAGATGGGTTCCCTCGGCGTGCCGGAGTTCGGCACGGACTTCGTCATGCAGATGCTCAAGGACACCAACCCGCAGTGTTTCTCGGATCTGGTGCGTATCTCCGGTCTGTCCCACGGTACGGACGTGTGGCTGGGCAACGCCCAGACTCTCATTGAAACCGGACAGGCGGAGATTTCCACGGCAATCTGTTGTCGAGACGATATCATGACTTATCTGATCAATATGGGGCTGGATAAGGAGGAGTCTTTCACCATCATGGAGTCCGTCCGAAAAGGAAAGGGCTTAAAAGATGAGTGGGTGGAGACCATGCTCTCCCACGGTGTGCCGGAGTGGTACATCGGTTCCTGCCGTAAGATCAAGTACATGTTCCCGAAAGCCCACGCCGCCGCCTACGTTATGATGGGCTGGCGGGTGGCCTGGTTCAAAGTACATAAGCCACTGGCTTACTATGCGGCTTATTTCAGTATCCGCGCCTCCGCCTTCTCTTATGAGATCATGTGCCGGGGCCGGGCGGTTCTGGAAGAATATCTGGCGGAGCTTAGCTCCATGCCGAAAGAACAGCAGACCAAGAAAGATCAGGATACCATCCGTGACGGCCGGATCGCGCAGGAAATGTATGCCCGGGGATTCGAGTTTATGCCGATCGATATCTATCGCGCCAAAGCCCGCGACTGCCAGATCATCGACGGAAAGATCATGCCGCCGCTGTCCAGCGTGGAGGGCCTCGGCGATAAAGCCTGTGAGCAGATGGAGGAGGCGGCCAAACACGGACCGTTCACCTCTCTGGAGAACTTCCGCGATCAGGCGAAGGTCAGCAAGACCAACGTGGATAAGATGGTGGAGCTGGGTATCCTCACCGGACTGCCGGAGAGCGACCAGCTGTCCTTCGCGGATCTGCTGCTGGCGTGAAAGGGCGGCGCTCTTTCCTGTGTCCGGGCAGCGGGCCGGATCAGTGGCAGCCATACAGCGCATAAATCCTCAATTGCCAGACCCTGCAATTCGTGGTAAGATGGTATCATGTCTGAAAATGCAAAATACATGCGGTTTCATACATTTTCAGAGACGACAGACTACATGGGACATGGGTCCGTTTGCCGGCGGCAGAGCGGGCAGGCATGTCCGGAAAGGAAGAATCATGGCGTATATAAAGAATGCGGTGCTCCAGGGGAATGCCTGGGCAGCGGACGGAGCGGCAGTCGTGGGTAATGTGACCATCGGCGATGAGAGTTCCGTCTGGTATAATGCGGTCATCCGGGGAGATGAAGCGCCTATTGTGATTGGCAGTGGTTCCAATGTGCAGGATGGCGCAGTGGTACATGTGGATAAGGATTATCCGTGTACGATCGGCAACAGCGTGACAATCGGGCATAATGCCATTATTCACGGATGTACGATCGGCCATAATACGGTCATCGGTATGGGAGCGATCGTGATGAACGGCGCGAAGATCGGCGAAGACTGTATCATCGGAGCGGGAAGTCTGGTGACCCAGGGGACGGTCGTTCCGGATGGAATGATGGCGTTTGGTTCACCGGCAAAGGTGATCCGTCCGCTGACAGAAGAGGAGAAGAAGTCCAACGAGACCAACGCCATCGTCTATATGCTCAAGAAAAATATAGAACGGCAGCGGTAGTCTCACTGCGGCGAATATCAATGTGGAAGGGAGAAGATACATGTCGGACAGTATCATAAATATGGAAGAAAACCGCCCGGAGGGGCCGGGCGGCGGGAAATGGAGAAAGGGAAAGCGGTATCAGGGATATGATCTGGACAAGACCATCATCAAGCGTTCCAGAAGGCCGTGGTTCTGGAAGGTCCTGGGCATCAGTCTCCTGGTGACGGCGCTTCTCCTGCTCATTGTCTGCGGTGCTGTTTTTACGACCAATCAGAAGAGGAGCAGCTACATTTCCGAGATCAATGAAGCCAATACCATGGAGAATCTCCTGAATGGTCATGAAAATGTACAGATTACGGTCAACTATTCTCATCTGACCAATGAGGAAGATTACAAGACGCTCCGGTTTGTCAAAAAGACGAACAGCGGAGATTATTATTCTTATTATCGGACCGACGGTATGGAAGAGGATTACCGGGAGGTCATCCGCAACAAGCAGGTGTATCGGTATGATGGCCGGTATGTGTATTATTACGGACTGCTGGACAACGATTACGAGGACGTCTGCCTGGCGCAGATTGAGGGCGATGTGTATCAGGTCGGTGAAGATATGCGGATCACCGATGAGCAGGAAAGCGGAGACTTTTTGAAAGTGGAAGCCACCTACGATGTGACGGAAGGCGACGAATATACCACGAGGTATGGCTTTAAGGCCGGTGACCAGATCACACAGACGCTCACTCTGGATAAAGAGTCCATGATCGTTCTGACCGCGGTGGAGAGCTGCAACGGAGAAGAGTTCCACAGTTACACTGCCGAGTTTGACGGCAAGGATAAGAATCCGGAATTCTATCAGGATATCCGGGATGCGGAGCCTGGCAGAGAATGTACCGTGTACTATGACTATGACGGCAATAACGAGGAGACTTACAACTTTGAGATTCCGGGAGGCGTTTATTTTAACGTTCTGCCGCACGAGGGATATACTGTATATTCCGATGAGGACTGTGAGAGCGAGTTTACCGAATATCAGATGCAGGTGCAGAATCCGGAGACCGATCTCACGCTGTATGTGAAGCAGAGTGAGGGAGGAACAGAGTAGTTTTTGCTATGGAAAGACAGACAAGACGATTATTTTATGAAAATGTAT
>DXEQ01000295.1 GCA_019114885.1 Candidatus Anaerobutyricum stercoripullorum | reverse complement strand
GATAATCTCACCAAAGGGGTGAAGGTGAAGCTTCAGGATAACAAGATCACCATTGATTTTCATATCATCGTAGTCTACGGCGTTTCCATCGCGACAGTGACGGAGAATCTGATTCAGAGTGTGAAGTACAGAGTGGAGAAGTTTACGGATATGACCGTGGAGAAGATCAATATATATGTGGAAGGTGTCCGGATCGTGGATTGAGACCGGAGGGTGTTTTGCAGACTTTACGGAGTCCGGCTGCTTGCGGCTCCGGTATCATTTTTGAGGGATATGTAAGGAGGAAATGTTGTGGATACACACACCATAGATGCAAAAGCTTTTCAGAAACTTTTTCTGGCGGGTGCAAACCGCATTAACGAACAAAAAGAATATATCAATGAGTTGAACGTATTCCCGGTGCCGGATGGCGATACGGGAACCAATATGTCTCTGACTATCCTGTCAGCGGCAAGGGAAG
Source organism: Candidatus Anaerobutyricum stercoripullorum (assembly GCA_019114885.1). GTDB lineage: Bacteria > Bacillota > Clostridia > Lachnospirales > Lachnospiraceae > Anaerobutyricum > Anaerobutyricum stercoripullorum. Next base: position 3,491 of record DXEQ01000295.1, on the reverse strand, counting down.
TGGAGAAGCTGACCGACCCGACGATCGCTTCTTTATGTAAGGCAATCAGCGGCGGTTCCCTGCGCGGCGCGAGGGGTAACTCCGGTGTCATCCTTTCCCAGCTGTTTCGAGGATTTACCAAGTCTGTCTCCAAGGCGGACAGTCTCGGCAGAGAGGAGATCTCCGCCGGATTTACCAGAGCGGTGGAGACGGCCTACAAGGCTGTCATGAAGCCGAAGGAAGGTACGATCCTCACTGTGGCAAAGGGAATGGCGGAGAAGGCTGCGGAGCTTGCGGACAGCGATCTGGAGCTCATACCGTACTGCGAGGAGATCGTCTCCTATGGATATGAGGTGCTGGCAAAGACGCCGGATATGCTTCCTGTCTTAAAGGAGGCCGGTGTGGTCGATTCCGGCGGACAGGGACTGATGGAAGTACTGCAGGGTGTACTGGACGCCCTCACCGGCAAGGTGACGGAGGTTGTGATTCCGGAGGCGCCGGCAGTTTCCGCTCCGGTGACCCCGGCAAAGAGCGGCGACTATGTGCCGCCGGCAGATATCAAGTTCGGTTACTGCACGGAGTTTATCATCATGCTCAATAAGCCGCTTTCTCAGGAAGAGGAGAGAGAATTAAAAGAATACTTCCTCGGAATGGGTGACTCCCTCGTCCTGGTGGCGGATGAAGATATCTGTAAAGTACATGTGCACACCAACCATCCGGGTCAGGCCTTTGAGAAGGCCCTCACATACGGACCACTCTCCAATATGAAGGTGGACAACATGCGTCTGGAGCATGAGGAGAAGCTGATCAAGGACGCGGAGAAGGTGGCGGCCCGTCAGCGGGAAGAAGAGGCGCTGGCCCGCGAGGAGGAGAAGGAGCCTCCGAAGAAAGTGGGATTCATCGCTGTCTCCATCGGAGAGGGATTAAGTGAGATATTCAGAGATCTGGGCGTGGATTATCTGATCGAGGGCGGACAGACCATGAATCCGAGCACGGAAGATATGCTGGAGGCCATCGATCATGTCAACGCGGAGAACGTTTTTATTCTCCCGAATAACAAAAATATCATTCTGGCGGCAGAGCAGGCAGTGAAGCTGACGGCAGAAAAAAGGATCATCGTCCTGCCGACGAAGACTATCCCGCAGGGGATTGCCGCCATGGTGGGATACATGCCGGAAGTCAGTGTGGAAGAGAACATCGACGGTATGACAGAGTGCTATCAGAATATTGCCAGCGGTCAGGTGACCTATGCGGTCCGGGATACGACCATCAACGGGAAGACCATCCGGAACGGAGATATCATGGGAATTGATGACGAGGGAATCCGCGCAGTCGGTTCCGATGTGTCTGAGACGACACTTGCCCTGCTTGATGAGATGGTGGACGGCGATTCGGAACTCGTTTCCCTGTACTATGGAGAGAGCGTGACGAAGGAACAGGCGGATAAGCTCACGGCACAGGTGGAAGAGAAGTATCCGGATGTGGAAGTGGAGACAAACTTTGGCGGACAGCCAATTTATTATTACATGGTATCGGTGGAGTAGACCGGATACCGTCTGAGAAAGCTGACGCGGGGCGCCGGCTTTCTTTTCTTTGCAGACAAAAATGATTTGAGGGAAAGACGCCATGGGAGTATCTGTAAGAAATATAAAGGGAATCGGAGAAAAAACAGAAAAGCTTTTGAAACGTCTGCAGATTGAGACCGTGGAAGATCTGACGCATCATTATCCGCGATGCTATATGGCTTATCCGGAGCCTGTTTCGGTGAGCGAGGTAAAGACCGGCGTCAGATGCTCCATTTATTGTGAGATCGCCTCACCGGTACACCTGAAAGCGGCCGGGCGACTGAAGATCTGCAGCTGTCTGGCGGCGGACGAGAGCGGGCAGATTTTTCTGCGCTGGTTTAACATGCCTTATCTTAGGACGACATTGAAACAGGGGCAGAGATATGTATTTACCGGGACGCCGGTGTTTAAAAACGGGCGGATCATGATCGAACACCCGGAATACTGTTCCAGGCAGAAGTATCAGGAGATGATGGAGACGTTCCAGCCGGTCTATCCGCTGACGGCGGGGTTGTCCAATAAGACCCTGCAGAAAGCGCAGGCGGCAGCCTTTGAGATCTACCGGGCGGAAGAGTTCCTGCCGGACAATGTCAGAAACTACTATGATCTGATGCCGGAGGATGCGGCGCTGCGGGAGATTCATTTTCCTTCCGGGATGGAACCGCTGAAAGAGGCGCGGAGAAGGATCATTTTTGACGAGTTTTTCCGCTTTTTCTCCGCGTGGGAGCTTTTGAGAGAAAAAGAACATAAGACGCTGAATCACTATGTCATCACCATGGGCGGGGAGATCCGGGAATTTATCGACTCCCTGCCTTATGAACTGACAGGGGCGCAGAAAGAGACCCTCTCGGAGATCCGGGGAGATCTGGCCGGAACCGGCGCCATGAATCGTCTCATCCAGGGTGATGTGGGGTCCGGTAAGACGATCGTGGCGATGATCGCGCTTTATGCCGTGGTTTTGAACGGTTATCAGGGCGCTCTCATGGCGCCCACGGAGGTGCTGGCGCTGCAGCATTACGAGTCATTCCGGCACATGCTGGAAGGAAGAGGCGTCCGTATCGGCCTTCTGACCGGCTCGCAGAAAGCTTCCGAGAAGCGGCAGGTCAAGAAACTCTGCGAGAGCGGCGAGCTGGATATCGTCATCGGGACCCACGCTATCATTCAGGAAGATGTGAATTTTCAGAATCTGGCGCTGACGGTGACGGATGAGCAGCACCGTTTCGGGGTGAAGCAGCGTGATGCCCTGATGCATAAAGGAATGGAACCTCATGTACTTGTCATGAGTGCCACTCCGATTCCGAGAACGCTGGCCATGATCCTGTACCGGGATCTGGATATCAGCGTCATGCGGGAACTGCCTTCATCCCGGCTGCCCATCAAAAACTGTGTGGTGAAACAGAACGCCCGCCCGGCAGCGTGGGAATTTATCAGAAAGCAGGCGGCTCTCGGCAGACAGGCGTACGTCATCTGTCCCATGATCGAGGAAAGCGAGACTCTGGATGTGGAAAATGTTACATCTTACGCCGGGATGCTGGCCCAGGCCCTGCCTCCTTCCGTGCGGGTGGAGGCTTTGAATGGAAAGATGACTCCCGCGGAAAAAAATGCTGTCATGGAATCCTTCTCCAGAGGGGATATCCAGGTTCTGGTTTCCACCACCGTGGTGGAAGTGGGCATTGATGTGCCAAACGCCACGGTGATGCTCATCGAAAATGCGGAGCGGTTCGGACTGTCCCAGCTCCATCAGCTTCGGGGACGGGTTGGCCGGGGAAAGGAGCAGTCTTATTGCATCTTTATCTCCGGATCGGAACAGCAGGAGGCCCTGGAGCGCCTGTCTGTGGTGGGAAAGTCCAACGATGGATTTTACATTGCCAATGAGGATCTGAAGCTGCGGGGCCCGGGAGAGTTTTTTGGCACGAGGCAGAGCGGGACCATGAATTTTGCTCTGGG
>DXEQ01000294.1 GCA_019114885.1 Candidatus Anaerobutyricum stercoripullorum | reverse complement strand
CAGATAGAAATGATCCCGTCCGATCAACCGCCCGCCCCGGATGAAAAAAACCTGTACAACTGCATCTTCCTCTTCTGACGCTACGGCCAGTACATCTCTGTCCTCACCACTTGAATCCGTGATCTTCTGTTTCTGTGCCACTTTCTTCACACTGCTGATCAATTCTCTGTATTCAATCGCCCTCTCGAATTCCAGCTCCTCGGAAGCGGCATTCATTTTATCTTCCAGTTCTTTCAAAACCGAATCATAATTTCCGTTCAGAAAACGCAGGACTTCATTTACCGCTTTCCCGTATTCTTCCCGAGAAATATACCCCTGACAGGGAGCATCGCACTGCTTGATATGATAATTGAGACACGGACGCTCTTTCCCGATATCCCTGGGCAGGCTGCGGTTGCAGCTCCTCAAATGGAACAACTTATGAATCAGATCGATCGTGTCCCTGACCGCCTGAGAACTTGTATAAGGCCCGAAATACCGGGCCTTATCCTTTAACATCTTTCTTGACAGCACCACTCTGGGGAATGCCTCGTTAGTCGTCACCTTAATAAACGGATATGTCTTATCATCCATAAGCATAGTATTGTACTTCGGATGATGCTCCTTGATCAGATTGCACTCCAGCACAAGCGCCTCCAGCTCCGAATCGGTGACGATATACTCAAAACGGCGGATATGCGTCACCATCTGCTCAATCTTGACGCCCTTATTCCTGCTGCTCTGAAAATACTGCCGCACCCGGTTCTTGAGACTGATCGCCTTGCCTACATAAATGATATGATCCTTCTCATCATGCATGATGTAAACACCGGGTCTGCCCGGCAGCTTCTTTAACTCTTCCTGGATATCAAAATTATTATTCTCCATCTTTCATAACAATTCGTCCTTCACGCTCTGTCGAACTGCTCTCCTCTGTCTCGTCCGGTTCCGGTATTCCCTTTACCTCGCGGAATATTTTCATAAATTCTTTGCCTGTGATCGTTTCTTTCTCAATCAGAAACGCGGCGATCTTATCCAGAGCCTCACGGTTCTCTGCCAGCAGCTTCTTCGCCTCTGCATATGCGCCTTTGAGCATCTTCATAACTTCCTCGTCGATCTCACCTGCAGTCGCATCACCGCAGTTTAATACCGCCCGGCCATCCAGATAGCGGTTCTGGATAGACTCAAGCCCCATAAGACCGAAACGCTCGGACATTCCATACTGTGTGATCATTGCACGGGCAATTTTCGTCGCCTGCTCAATATCATTGGCTGCACCGGTCGTCACTGTATCGAAGACAATCTCCTCCGCGGCACGTCCGCCCAGAGCCACGACTATCATTGCTTCCAGCTCTTTCTTTGTATTTAAGAATTTCTCTTCTTCCGGAGTCTGCATTACATAACCAAGAGCCCCCATGGTCCTCGGAACGATCGTGATCTTCTGTACTGGTTCCGTATTTTTCTGAAGCGCCGTCACAAGAGCATGGCCCACCTCATGATATGAAACGATCTGGCGCTCCTCTTTGCTCATAATGCGGTCTTTCTTTTCTTTGCCCACAAGTACGACTTCAACCGCTTCAAAAAGATCTTTCTGGCTGACCACTTGTCTGCCATGCTTCACCGCATTAATTGCCGCCTCGTTGATCATATTTGCAAGATCTGATCCGACTGCTCCGGAGGTAGCAAGGGCAATTGCTTCCAGATCCACACTCTCATCCATACGCACATCTTTTGCATGGACTTTCAGTATCTCCACACGGCCTTTCAAATCCGGCTTATCCACGATAATCCGGCGGTCAAAACGTCCCGGGCGCAGAAGTGCCGGATCCAGGATCTCCGGACGGTTTGTAGCTGCAAGTATCAAAAGTCCTTTATTTGTGTCAAACCCGTCCATCTCGGCAAGTAACTGGTTAAGAGTCTGTTCTCTCTCGTCATTTCCACCCAGGGATGAATCACGGGTCTTTCCTATTGCATCGATCTCATCGATAAACACGATACAAGGAGCCTGCTGCTGGGCCTGTTTGAACAGATCACGCACACGGGAGGCTCCTACACCGACATACATTTCCACAAAAGCGGATCCCGACAGAGAGAAGAACGGCACCTTTGCCTCTCCTGCCACCGCCTTTGCAAGGAGCGTCTTACCGGTTCCCGGCGGTCCTACAAGCAGGGCACCTTTGGGCAGCTTGGCACCTATCCCGCTGTATTTCCCGGGATTATGCAGGAAATCCACTACTTCCTGCAGAGACTCCTTGGCTTCATCTTCCCCGGCCACATCCTGGAATGTAACTCCAGTCTCTTTTTCCATATACATCTTGGCGTTACTTTTGCCGATTCCCATTACGCCGCCGCCTTTGGTCATCTTGCGCATCAGCCAGACAAGCATGGCCGCCATCAGACCGATTGGCAGGATCACGGTAAGGAACAGTTCAAGGAGTGTCTGCCCCACAGTATCCGCCGGCTGACTCTTGAACTCCACACCCGCCTCGTCAAGTCTCTCCACCAGTGTATAATCGTTGACATATCCGGTATAGTAATCCGGATCTCTCTCGGCTTCTTCATCGCCGCTTCCCGTCTGTATCTGTTCCTGCATCTGGCTCCAGATATTTCCCGTATTTGCGATCTGTCCGTTTTCTTCCAGTTCTTCCTGACGCGCCTCATCCGTCAGTGTGATGTAGATCCGGTCGCTGTTGAGACTTACTT
>DXEQ01000293.1 GCA_019114885.1 Candidatus Anaerobutyricum stercoripullorum | reverse complement strand
CGGTACTGGTTCCGGACGTCCACGATCTCGATGGTCGGGTCATCCATCAGGATGCGGATGACGTACTGGCAGACCTCGAGGTCGTTCAGGACCACCTTCATAAAGGTGTCGTGGAACAGGGTCAATTTTTCCACTCCCTGCAGTAAAAACTCCCGATGCGCGATCCGGCTTTCGTTTTCTCTGGCGTAAGTATCGGAATGTTCCTGTCTGTTCATCTGTGCCTCCTTCGTAGTGTTATGGATTATACTATTTTAGGAAATTCTTACTCTTACGTCGTCATTATACATCATGTTTCTTTATTTTTCAACAGTTTTTATTTTATTTTCTATATTTTTACATTTATTAGGGTGGGTGTACGGGAAGTTTTGTCTGCCAACACATTTTAAATAATAATAATTAACCCGGAAGTTCTTCTCGCGAAGCGCCTTCCGGGTTTTTTTATTGCGATATTCTGCCTGTTCTCACAGGCTTTCTCTACATTTTCAGACTTATGTTATGTTCTCTCCTCACATTCCCGCGAACAGGTTGCATCCCACGAAGGTGATGGCCGCTGCCAGCAGGATCTTCCACAGCAGGTGGACGTCTTTTTTCTGCTCGATGGCGAAGATGAGGGCAATGACAATCAGGGTGAGGATGGACAGGATCGTCATGGTCAGTCCGCCGCCGGCCACTTCGAGGATGCCGGACAGGTAGAGAGACAGCGCCACGTTGAGCAGGAGGCCCGAGATGATGGGCCGGATAAAGTGTTTGACCACCGCGAAGATGCGGAGGTTCTCGTATTTGTCGTAGATGATGCGGACTACGATGACGATGGAGCCGGAGGCTGCCACGCTGCAGGCGAATCCGCAGATGGCCATGAAGAGGCCCTGCACGACGGAGCCGCTCTGCTGGTAGCCCATCACGTAACCGCAGCCGGACAGAATCTTACAGAGGATGGAGCCCGGCAGGGCGTTGGCGATGGAGACAATATTCTGGTAGAAGTCGTGGTAGCCGATCATGCCGCTGTCCACGAACATGCCCTGCGCCACGGACAGATAGGCGTCGCCGCCGCCGAAGGACAGGACCGATGAGATGAAGCCGTCTCCGATATATCTCGCCACTCCCGGCAGAGAGATGATGGCCGGGAAGGACAGAATCACCGTAAATAATGCCCAGCATACGAGGGAGATGACCAGCGCTTTGCCGGCAAATGCCCGCTTCTGCGGGCTTTCCATGAGGGTCTGGACCACGCCGATGACGGAGAGCACCATCATAAGGATCACGAAGAAGGGCTGCAGCGCCTGCGGGATGATGTGCGCTTCGCCGGCGCACAGGAAGTACAGCAGAGCGATGCACAGGGCCGGTATGGCCCGCTTTTTATCCCGCGGCACGCCCTTTGTGAAGAGGATCACGAAGAAGGCGGCGCCCAGTATCTGGATGGTGGATATTCCGAAGATTGGCGTGATGGAGAGACCGAGGATCCGGTAAATGTTCTGCTCGCCTGACAGCAGGAAGACGCCCATCATGATGATGAAATACAGGATGGTCTCGCTCTTGTCCTTTGCCTGCTGCAGCGTGCCGGTGCAGTATTTGATCAGCGTCAGGATGATGTAGGCGGAGATACCCACCGCCAGATAGCTGATCTGGGTCTTGATGGAGTCGGCAGCGCTGGAGAAGATGACCAGAAACAGCACCGTGAGAAAGGCTCCCGGGAACGCCATGGCGGAAGCCGCCGCCATCATGCCCCGGTTGCCGTCGGTCTGGTAGCCGATGCCGCTGGCAATCTCCACCGGGAGAGCGCCCGGCGTGATGCTGGCGATCATGACCTCGTTATTATATTGTTCTTCTGTCACGACCTTGTTTTTCTCCACGATTTCTTCTTCAATAACAGGAATGAGGGCGGTGCCGCCCCCAAATCCAATAAAACCAATCTTTAACATGGTCGTGATCATTGATATAAACTTATTGTTTCTTATCATGATTACATCCCTGCGCTATGTTATTGCTGCTGATCCTTTCCGGAAATGTGTCGGATCTTTCTCTTGAGCCGGTAGAAGAATACGTCTTCTCTGAGCTCCTTGATCATTCTTTCCAGCTCCCGTTTGTTCTCCTTGTCACGCTGCTCCGCTTCCTTGCGGATGTCCGCGTTCTCTCTCTTCAAGTCAAAAATCTCGTTCTTCAGGAGAAGGTTCTCCGTGCGGAGGGCGTGAATCCGGTTGTCGGTGGTCTCGATTCTTTTGACCGTCTCTTCCATGTCCTCGATGTCCTTATGCTGGTTCAGCACGACTTCGCTGACCGTCTCGAACTTTTCTTCTTCCTCCGGTGTGATGCCTTTTTCTTCCATCTCCTGCTTCTTTTCCAGCTCGAACTCATCCGCGTACTGTTTGACAGCGGCGATCCGACTCTCTTTCAAGCGCTCCAGATCTCTGGTCATCTTGTCGATGCACTCCTGCTGACGCACGACCACGTCGGCAAAGTAGCGGATGATATCCTCGTACATGAACTTATTGTCCGGCGTCCAGCACTCGCCGTCTTTGATCTTGGTGCTGAACAGGGGTTCATCCTGTCCCAGATATTCTCTGGCGATCGCCTCGTTACATTTCTCATATCGTTTGAGAAAGGCCTCAAGCTCCTCCTTGGAAAACATGGTGAAGTTATTCTCCACGTCCTTTAATTCCTCGCAGGTCATGGCGGCGTTTCTCATGAAAGCGACAACTCTCGGGTTATCCGGCAGCACGGAGTTCACGATACGCATGATCTCCTGGCTGTTTCCGGTGAGGGATTTGTTCGCTTCCGCTTCTGTAATCTGATATTCGTCCTTATATTCCAATCCAACTGCCTCCAAAAAATCAGAAAAAATGGTGTTTCCGTTGCCTTTAAATTTATCCCGCTCAAAAATGCGGACGATGATATTCTCTTTGCCGATGACAGCGGCGATTTTCTCCAGATGGTTGTAGTAATGCAGTACGATGCGCCGGGTCTTCTGCTTGAAGGACGTCCACTTGATGCAGGCGTTCGTGTTCCAGCCTTCTTTTACCTGCTGGCTGAGCCAGGAGATGGCCATGCCGTCCTGACGGCGCAGGTAGACGATGACTTTGATATCGTAGCCGTGCTCCTTCGCGTCGGCCTTGATCTTCTCCCAGAATTCAAACTTGGAACCGAGAGATGCATGCCAGATATTCTCGTCAGAAAGTATAACGTTGGGATACTTTTCAAACTCGCCGTGGACCATGGCCAGACCCCGTTCCCAGAGTTCCTCTTCCATGGCCACATCTTCCGTCTTGTCCGGATGATAGACCCGTCCCACAAGAAAATGTCCGTTCCTGCGGTGGGCCACATGGGGATACACAAAATCTAAGAGCGGATAACTGTACCCCTTTTCCCGGAAACGCTCCTGATTCTCCACGAAGAACATCTGAATGGACGTGGTCGCCGTCTTCGGCGTTCCCATGTGTATATACAGTGTTGGCATTTATTTTCCCTCTTTATTACATCAGACTGCGGCCCCGCTCACATATCGGAAGCCGGGCCGCAGGTTGTCTCTTATTCTATGCTAAATCTGATCCTCGATCTGTTTTAAGAGCGCGTCCACGCAGTCCTCCAGCGGCATGGCGCTGGTGTCGATGGTCACATCCGGATGCTCCGGCACCTCGTACGGACTGGAAATTCCGGTAAAGTTCGGAATCTCGCCGGCTCTCGCCTTCTTGTAGAGTCCCTTCACATCCCGCTTTTCACACTCTTCCAGCGGCGTGCTCACATATACCTCGATGAAGCTGTCGTCGCCGATGATCTCCTTTGCCTTTCTTCTGTCTCTCACATACGGAGAGATGAAGGAAGTGATGACAATGAGACCGGCATCGTTCATGAGCTTGGCCACCTCGGAGATACGGCGGATGTTCTCGATACGGTCGGCCTCCTTGAAGCCCAGGTTCTTATTGAGACCCATACGGACGTTATCGCCGTCCAGCAGCATGGTATGCTTGCCGAGGGCTACCAGCCGTTTCTCCAGCTCGTTGGCCAGAGTGGACTTACCGGAACCGGACAGACCGGTCATCCAGATGGTCTTTGGCTGCTGTCCTTTCTGCTGCGCACGGAACTCTCTGGTGATATCCATCTCATGCCAGGTCAGGTTATCCGTACGGCGCAGAGAATGCATCACAACGCCGCAGGCGGAGGTCATATTTGTGATACGATCAATGAGAATCAGGGAACCTAATGCCTGATTCTTCTTGAACTTATCAAAAACGATCTTATCGGAAACGGAGATGTCGCAGACCGCGATCTCATTCTTGTAGATGGTGTCGGCATGCACTTCATTTCCTGTGTTGACGTCAATCTTATACTTGATGTTCATGACTACGGCCGGAACCATCTTGGTACCGAGCTTTAAGAGATAGTTCTTACCTGCTACCAGATAGGAATCATCCATCCACAGAAGCTCCGCAGTGAACAGGTTGCCCACGATCGGGCTGGTATCTTTGGCCAGCACGCATCCTCTGGATACGTCCACCTCTCTGTCCAGAGAGATGGTAACGGCATGGCCTCTGTCGGAAGATTCCACTTCCTTGCCGCAGTCGATGATGCCCTTTACCATGGCCTTCTCATTGGAAGGCAGGCTGGTCACTTCGTCGCCCACGCGAATCTCGCCGCTCTCGATCTGTCCCTGGAATCCACGGAAGGTACGGTCCGGACGGCACACACGCTGTACCGGCATGGTAAATCCGGTCTCAGACGGATTCTCGTGTACGTCGATATTCTCCAGATAGGTGAGAAGGGACTCGCCCTTGTACCACGGCATGTGGCTGGACTTCACCGTGACATTGTCGCCCTCGGTGGCGGAAACCGGAAGAATCTTGATGGAGTTGTAGTCATACTCGCCCATCATCATCCTGATCTCTTTCTGGATCTTATCAAAACGGTTCTCATCGTAGTGGATCAGGTCCATCTTATTCACTGCGAATACGAAGTGCTTGATACCCATGAGGGAACAGATACGGGTGTGTCTTCTGGTCTGTACCAGCACGCCCTGGGTGGCATCCACCAGGATGACCGCCAGCTCCGCGAAGGAAGCGCCCACGGCCATGTTTCTTGTATACTCTTCATGACCAGGAGTGTCCGCCACGATGAAAGAACGGTTGTCCGTGGTGAAGTAGCGGTAAGCCACGTCGATGGTGATACCCTGCTCTCTCTCCGCCATAAGGCCGTCCAGAAGCAGAGAATAGTCGATGGCGCCGCCGCGGGAGCCGACCTTGCTGTCCAGCTCCAGCGCTTTTTCCTGGTCTGCAAATAATAACTTGGCATCATAAAGCATATGCCCGATCAAAGTGGACTTACCGTCGTCCACACTTCCACAGGTGATAAACTTAAGAAGACTATTCATTTTAGAAGTAACCCTCCCTTTTTCTCTTTTCCATGCTGGCTTCTCCGCCATCGCTGTCGATGACACGGCTGGTACGTTCGGAAGATACCGCGCTCAGTGTCTCGTCGATGATGGCGTCCAAGGTGTCTGCGGTACTCTCGATACCGCCGGTCAGAGGGTAACAGCCGAGGGTACGGAAACGGATGCTGCCGTGCTCGATCTTCTCACCCTCGCGGAAACGCATCCGGTCGTCGTCCACCATGATGATGTTGCCGTCTCTTCTGACAAACGGGCGGTCCGCCGCGAAGTACAGCGGAACGATCTCGATATTCTCCCGCTTAATGTACTGCCAGATATCTTTCTCCGTCCAGTTGGAGATTGGGAATACACGCATCTCCTCTCCCTGATGGATCTGAGTATTGTACAGCTTCCACATTTCCGGACGCTGGTTCTTCGGGTCCCATGCATGGCTGGAATTACGGAAGGAGAAAATACGCTCCTTGGCGCGGGACTTCTCCTCGTCTCTCCGGCCGCCGCCGAAAGCCGCGGTGAATCCGTATTTATCCAGGGCCTGCTTTAAGGCCTGTGTCTTCATGATATCGGTGTAGGCGGAACCGTGATCAAATGGATTGATACCCTGCTTCACACCTTCTTCGTTGATGTATTCGATCATGTCCAGACCATATTTCTCTGCTGTTCTGTCCCGGAATTCGATCATTTCCTTAAACTTCCATGTGGTATTGACATGCAGGAACGGAAACGGCGGTTTTTCCGGATAAAACGCCTTCAACGCCAGATGCAGCATGACAGAAGAGTCCTTGCCGATGGAATACAGCATGACCGGTTTCTCACATTCTGCCACAACTTCACGCATAATGTATATCGCTTCCGCTTCCAGCTCATCAAGATGTGTCATATCACTCATGAATCTTACTCCTATTCTCTATATTTTCTCTGACGGATGGACCGTCATGAATTAGCAAATGTAATGAACTATATATAATTTACCGCATATCTTCCGTATCATAACGGACAAAGATTAACGTTTCATGAAAGAATCGTATCTGGATTTTATTTTGTAGAGCTTACTGTTTCGGATATTGGCAATCTCCTTTGCCTGCGCCGCCCCTTTCTTCTCCAGAGCCGCCAGCTGCTTCTGCCGCTCCTCGACCGTCTTCATAAGCTCCTGCCGCTCCCGGCGAAGGCTTGAGAAATACTCTGACAGGCGTCGCCCCTGCTCCTTCGTATCCTGCAGCGCAAACGAATGGATCAGTCCGTGACCCGCATGTGCCTTCTGCATCCGGTCGTACGGTGTGTCCCGTCCGCCAAGTGCTTCCCGGCTGATTCTCGGCACCTTGTTGGCGTCCAGAAAGTCCAGATAATGGGTCAGCCGCTCCCCATGTCCTGCCAGTACCTGACTGTAGTCGGTCTTCTCATACTGGGAGAACACGTCCATATCCTCCGTCAGATCATTGGCGGTGATACACGGAATGTGGTGGTAATCCGCCAGTTCTTTCACCCGGCAGTCTCCGGCAAAAATCCAGCACGGCACCCCGGCCAGCACGGCGGCGATATTGCCGTGGATCCGGCTTCCGAAGTTAAAGTCCTGTTCCTTAAGAAATGTGATCCAGGACTCCATGTCCAGCACTCCCACGATCCGATCGTCCCGCATCATCGGCGACGTAAAATGCATCGGGTAATCCGCCGGAATCTTGTCCCGGTTGTCATCGGTGATATACGGATCGCCCACATAGAGCATCCGAATCTCCTCAATCACCTGTGTGATGAATACGGAATGGTCAAACCGCTCTCCCTGCTCCCTTAAAAATGTGTAAAGATGCTCCGGAAGTCCGGCCTTGAAATTCATGGTCACTCTGGAACGGGGCGTAAGCTCCGTCTGCTTCGGCGCCGGAAGCGCGTCCCCGTACATGTAAAGAGACGGACAGCCGATGACGGTGAAGTCTTTTTCCGGCACAAAGCCTTTTTGTCTCAGATACTCTGCCGTGATCTCACCCCGCACGCCGATGATAGAGGACTTCTCCAGCACCGCCCGCACAAAGGCGGTGGACTCTTCATCGTGAAGAAATGTCCAGCGGTTAGACTTCAAACTTCTGGCAAGCCCCACACCAACCACCACGCAGGGGATGGTGAGACGCTTCACCAGATCGGTCAGCATCCGAAGTTCTGTGCGGAAGGTGGTCCGAAAGGCATTGGCCAGCGGAATCAGGAACATATCGTACTCCGCGTTCCACCTCTCCACTTCTTCCTCCGAATAGATCCGGTCGGTCCGTATGGTGGTGATCTCCGTATCTTCTGTCAAAACTGCCCTCGCCAGACTGGACTGAAAGATGAGGTTGCCGGTGTTGTTCCCGATCAGGTTCTCCACCAGAATCTCCGAGATACTCCTCTCCTCTCCGAACGGCATGGCCGAGCGCATCAAAATCTTTTTCACACTTTCTCCTTTCAGAGTGCCTGTATCAGTCTCTCACAGGCTCTCTTCCCGCGGCCTTTGCCGCAGCCGCGTCCTTTTCGGGCCGCGAAATATCGTCATACAATTTTCGGGCCTCCGGGTTACGCTTCCACGCTATGATCGCGTAACCCTTTGACCCTGCTCCAATGATAAACTATACAACCACGCGCCTGCCAAAACCACGAAAAAATAGCGCGCGGCTGCATAGTTACGATAATTATATATTCATTTTCCTGAAAATGCAACAAAAGAGTTTTTTCTCTGAAAACCGCATCTTTTGTTGTTTTTCAATCTGCAGAATGTTATAATTTTGATATATATGATGGGCAGTTATATTTTTTTCATACGCATACGGTACAGGCACACCCGCATATAAGAAAAAGGCGGATCTGTGCGCCTGCAGGATACATCCGAACCAGAAACGCGGGAAATGGAGGTTCACTATGGAAACTATGACAATATGTGTATACGGCGCGGCCAGCGAGAAGATTGACCCCGCCTTTATAGAAGGATCGGAGCAGCTGGGAAGGGAGATTGCCCACCGGGGTCACCGGATGGTCTACGGCGGAGGCGGAGGCGGCGTCATGGGCGCCTGCGCGAGGGGAGCCTCCCGGGCCGGCGGCGAAGTGACCGGCGTCGTTCCTTATTTTATGGATGATTTTGAGGTCATCAACAAAAACTGTACGAAGATCATCCGCACCGACACCATGAGCCAGCGGAAAGACATCATGGAAAACAGCGCCGACGCCTTCATCATCGCTCCCGGCGGCATCGGGACCTTTGATGAATTCTTCCAGATTCTGACGCTGGTGGAGCTGGGTCAAAAAGACGCTCCCATCGTCCTCTATAATCTGAATGGCTATTATGACGTCATGCTGGACTTTATGCGGACCTGCACCTCCATGGGATTTATCCGGGAGCGGGCGCTCACGCTCTTCAGGGTGTGCGCCACGGCAAAGGACGCGCTTGACGCAGTGGAGGAGATGTACGGCTCCCGCCTACAGTGATCCGGGCCTTCCGGCCGCACAGCAGATGCAGCTGAATTACATAATAAAAATTAAGCCGCGGCAGGCTGTTCTTTCCCGGAACTTTTCTGCCGCGGTCTGTGTATTCTCAGGCGTGAGAAACTTCGGTTTCTCCCGCCTTTTCGTTATTCTTCTCTTCTTTTTTCTGCCACTTTCTTCTCTCCACATAGCGGCCCAGCACGAAAGCAATGATACCCACGCCGATGCCGGTCTGCACACAGAAAATCATGCTCTCCACCTCGCCCGGCAACTCACCGCCCAGCGCACTCTCCAGCACCGGAGTGAACCATGGCTCGTACTCCTCTCCCTGGATCTCGGAAATCATCTGACTTCCGGCGTCATCGGAACCGCCGAACTCCGCGTTCTTAAGAGCGAACAGCGGCACGATGGCGATCAGCACGGCAATGATCAGTAAGATAATGACGGTCTTTGTATTTTTACTCATTTGATTTCTCCTTTCTTTTTGGGCCCGGCTGTACGTACATTTTCTAGAAGCTTAAGCTGCGCAGCTCGCTTCTGGCGTAAGTCTCCAGCGCGATGACGATGACTACCGTGAGGATGCCCTCGATGATGGCCAGCGGAATCTGTGTCGCCGCGAAGATACCGAGGAACTTCACTAAAGACGCGCCAAAACCGCCCACCTCTGACGGATAAGCCGCCGCCAGCTGTATGCTGGTCACGCAGTAGGTGCCCAGGTCTCCCAGAAAGGCTGCCACAAATACGGTCACCTTTTTGTTCACGTTCATCTTTGTGAGCAGCCTATAGATGGCATAAGCGATGATCGGTCCCGCGATGGCCATGAAAAAACAGTTGGCTCCCAGCGTCGTGATTCCGCCGTGGGCCAGCAGCACTGCCTGGAACAAAAGCACGATCACGCCCAGGATACTGGTCACGCACGGTCCGAAGAGGATGGCTCCCAGTCCCGTACCGGTCATATGGGAACAGCTTCCGGTCACCGACGGAATCTTCAGGGAAGAGAGCACGAACACAAACGCGCCGGTCAGTGCCAGGATCATCAATGTCTTGCGGTCATTGTCCAGCACCTTTTTGATGTTCATCACACCGAGGATCAGGAACGGAACGCAGACCACCATCCAAAGGATACAGTGCGTCAAAGGCAGGTAGCCTTCCATGATGTGCATGGCGTTACTCACCGGCGCCACTGCAATAAGCACCAGCAGAGCGAAGGCCAGAATACTTAATCTTTCTCTTTTCTTTAACATGTCAGTTTCTCCTTTTCTAACTATAAAAAATAATGTGGTTTCTGATGTCATGGACTCACAGACAGTTCACCAGTTCATCAAATTCTTCTATGTTTCTCGGGTACGGTCCCCCGGCAGGGACCACGCCCTTTTTCACCAGCGTATCGTACACGTCAAACAGCATCGGATGTTTCAGGTTGGCTCTGCGCAGAAGATCTTCCTGCTGAAAAACACGCAGGGGCGTATCGTCGGCGATCACCTTCCCCTGATGGAAGACAATGATGCGCTCCGCCCAGCGCCAGGCAAAATCCACGTCGTGGGTGGAGAGCAGGATGGTCCTTCCCTCCGCGCCCATCTTCGCCAGCACCTCCTCCAGCATCTGCGCGTTCAGAGGGTCCAGCGCGGCGGTCGGCTCGTCAAAGACGATCACCTCCGACTCCATGGCGATGATATCCGCAATGCTGACCCGCTTTTTCTCCCCGCCGCTTAAGTAGTGCGGCGGCCTGTCCCGAAACTCCGTGATGTTCATGTAGGAAAGTGCCTTATCCACCCGGCGGAGCACCTCCTCCCGGGGCAGCTTCAGGTTCATGGGCCCGAAGGACACCTCACCCATCACCGTGGAGGCGATGATCTGATTATCCGCATCCTGAAAGACGATACCCACATTTTTCCGGAGATGATTGAGCTTCTTTTTTGTGATGAGCTCTCCCCGGTAGAAGATCTCGCCCCTGTGGGGACGCAGCACGCCGTTGATGCTCAGGAAAAATGTGGACTTTCCGGCGCCGTTGGCGCCCAGCACCGCAATTTTTTCCCCCTCCCGGATCTGCAGACTCACCCCGTTCAATGCGTGCTTTTCGTCATTGTAGGCATAATGCAGGTCCCGCACCTCCAGAATGGGAGCAGCCTCTTTCCTCTCTTCCTTTGTCTGTTCCTTTTTATGAAATAACATTTCCTGTTCCTCTCATCATTTTTATTCGCACGAGTGTCGGCGGCTGTACATTTCCTGCCATACGGGCCGCCTGTCCGGCTGTACATTTCCTGCCATACGAGCCGCCTGCCCGGCTGTACATTTCCTGCCACACGAGCCGCCCGGCGGCTATCCGTTCCGCCCGGTCAGCGCCCACACGGCAAGCATCGCCGCCACCACGGCCGCTGCCAGCAGAAGCTGCGTGCCTTTTACCGGCCGTTCTTCTTCCAGAAAGCGGAGCTCGCCGTCGTAGCACCTGGACTCCAGCGCGTTATAGTAGGCGCCGCCCCGTTTTAAGGACACGATGAGCAGGTTGCCGGCGGCCTGCCCGAAAGAATAGCAGGAGGTCTTAAAGTCCACATAGCCAAGTCTCGATTCCGCCGCGTTCTTCATCCGGCTGTAGGTGTCCATCATGATGAAGATATAGCGGTAGATCATATGCATCAGCTCGATGAGCACCCGGGGAATATGGGCCTTTTGCAGCACGCAGATCAGCTCTCCCAGCGGGGTGGTCAGCGTCAGCATATAAAGGGCGCTCACCGCGCCCAGCGCCTTTAAGATCAGCTCCAGCGCCCGCTGCAGGCTGGCATCCGAACAGTACACATAGAACAGATGCAGCACACGCAGGTGGTATTGTCCCGCTGGTTCCAGTGAGAATCCGATGGCGATGGCGATGCTTCCCAGTATGAGAAAGACGATCGGCACCGTCATCATGGACAGATATCTGACAAAATGCAGGCCTCCGATCACCACGGTCAGATATCCCATCACAAGGATGACCAGAACGGAGACATACACATTATTTAAAACGATACACAGAAGCAGACACGCCATGGCAAACACTGCCTTGAAGGAGGCGTTCCACTGTCTGAGATGCGAAGCGTAAGCATAGTAGTCCACTGAAAATACGGCGCCGCCATGCTTATGTCCGAATCCTCCGTGGAACTTTCGTCCTCTTCCTTTCCAGAGTCCGTGGACCGTCATGCAGACAGCAAGCAGAATCAGCAGCCATTTAATCCATGTATCCACTGTTTTCCTCCCTAATGAAATAGCCATAATCTATTCTTAAATGTCAATTTAGTATATATATTTTGTATGAAATAACGGATATAATAGAAAATAGAAGTTAAATAGACCCTGCTATATGCAAAACTGGAGATAGCAGGCTGTAAATAAAATGATTTCCTAAAATAAAAGCCAGTACATGAATACATCTGTATTGTGCAAATGTATTGATTCCTTCCATTGTGTTTTTATTACTT
>DXEQ01000292.1 GCA_019114885.1 Candidatus Anaerobutyricum stercoripullorum | reverse complement strand
TGCTCTTCCCATATCTTCATACCCTGAAAAAGGTCCGATTCAGAGTGCTCCACAGAAAAGAAATATTCCAGCATGCTCAGATTCAAGGTCTTTCCGAAAGGTCTCGGCCGGGTGATGAGCGTTACCTCATCCTGATTCTCCCACCATTCTTTGATAAACATGGTCTTATCCACCAGAAAAAGGTTCTCCCTTTTCAGTTTCTCAAAATCCTGTATGCCGATTCCTACCGTCCTTGCCATATACTCACCGCCTTTTTGCAAAAGTGTCCTGCAATATGTTCCGCGATTCCAGAGTGAATCACCTGTCTTAATTGTAACCAATTGGAAAGTGCCCGTCAATTGCCATTTCCCTGCCAATCCGTAATTTTGACACAGGCAGTATTCAGCAGAAATCTTCCTCAGCCACAAATCCTCTTTAGTTTTTCGTACATTTCCTCTGACACGGGAACCGGGACGCCGTATTTTGCCGCCTCCCGCACGATATAGCCGCTGAACACGTCCACTTCCGCCCTTTTGCCATCGCGGATGTCCCGCTGCAGCGAGCTGGTGGCGTCATCAGCCAGTTCGTGATAAAAACGGTGGATGATGGCGTCAATGTGTTCTTTTTTCAAATTCACGCCCTTCGCCAGTCCCACCTGGTACGCTTCCTGCACTAACGCTTCATACTGCGCCGCCTTCCCCGGGTCGTCCCGCAGTTGTCCGATGGTGTTATCGTAGCAGGCGGTCTCCACATTGTAGGCACAGTTCAGGATGTATTTGCGCCAGATCTCCACCTCGATATCCTCAGCGATCTCGCAGTCGATGTCTGCCGCGGCGAGAAGCGCCGCCACTTCCTGCACTTTTCGGAGGTTTACCTCATTGACATCCTTCGCGCCGATGCACAGCCGGGCAAAATCCCCCTGCTGCGTGATGGAGTCATCCGCCTTGGCAAACGCCACAATATAGATCAGCGAGTCCACCACCGTCCCTTTTTGCAGAAAATGTCTCGTCCTCTCTCCCGGATCCACGCCGTTCATGACAGGAATCACCACCGTGTCCTCTCCCACCGCCTGCCGCAGTTCCATGCAGGCTTCTTCCAGCGAATAGTTCTTCACGCATAAGAAAATGTAATCCTGTTCCGGCAGTTCTTCCATGGTCACCACAGATTCCGGCCAAATGTGAATCTCGCCATGGTAATCACTGTGGAGTGTCAGCCCTTCCTTTTGCAGCGTCTCCTTCCTCTTTCCTCTGGCTGCCAGCGTCAGGTGCGGGCAGGCCCGCCCCAGCATGCCCGCCAGATATCCGCCGACTCCGCCGACTCCCGCCACCGCGATCCGTTTGTCAGCCCATACATTTTCCCGGTCCATATTTGCTTCTCTCTTATATTCTTTCATCCGTTTCTTTGCTCCTTTCCACATGCGATATGTAACAGTGTATCACATTCTTCCTGTTTTGTACGCATTGTATCCTTTCCGAATCTTTTGTTGACTTCTGACAGCGGGAATGCTACTTTATAAAAATGAAAACAGGGACGGCAGTCCTTCGATGCAGGCCATGACTGCCCTTTCCCCGATACATTTCACAGGAGGCAAAAAATATGAACAGTTATTCATTTGTATTGTACATCATCGCTGTGCTGGCCATCGCCTACGCCGCCGGTCACATTTTCGGCTTCTTTTTAAAACGCAGCCGTCTGGTGTCCACCGACGCCACCGTATATTCTATTTCCCTCTCAGACACAAAAAGAGCCCGGGCAGGCTCCAAATGGGGAAAGGTAGAATATAAAGTCAAAGGCAGAAAATACGTTTCCGATGAGCTGATCCCGATTCCCCAGGACGCACAGATCGGCACGAAGGTTCCCGTTCAGTACGACCCTTCCTCACCGGAAACCCTCTATCATTTTTCCTGGACACAGATACTCGTCGCAGCTGGTCTGGCTGTGATCTGCATCCTCGGCGGAATACTGCTGTAAGCAGTATTCCGCTTTTTTATCATTACGGCAATCCCACTATCCGCCTCTGCCTGGCCATCTGTCATGTACTGGGCAAGACACTGGACGAACTATTCTGGGAAGAAGAATAAAACTAAACAGACGGCGCATTACGCACCCATGTCCTTCGGCCGCCGGCCTGTGAAGGAGGATGTGGCACAGACTAGGAAAAGAGCAGGGAGCGGGTAGGAAAGATGACAAAGCGACCGGCCTGTGCTTGCACAAAGGGCGGAGCTTTTCGTCTGACCGTACGGCGCCAGCCGTGAACCGCAGCAGGCGGTTCCTCCCTGCTTGACTATAAACTCCTGACATCCGAACTGAGGGCGTCGGCGAACGAAGCGGCAGGGGCGCTCCCGCCGTCGTCTGTTCATCCACCCGCCTGTCGCCATGGCTCGCGGATCGCAGGGGCGCCCCCGCCGTCGTCTGTTCATCCACCCGCCTGTCGCCATGGCACACGGAACGCAGGGGCGCTCCCGCCGTCGTCTGTCCACCATAATCTACTCCGCCGCCTGCTCAACCGGCGCTGCCCCGCTTTCCAGCAACCGCATCCCCTCTTCATCCGTCACCACGGTAATGACGGATTTTCCATACTGATTATGGAAAGATACGGTGATATCGTACAGGAGATAATCGCTTCCTTCATAGCCGGTGGCATTGATGGAGTATCCGGTCACCGCCGGTTTGAGATGGGTTTTGACCTGCCTGATCAGTTCCGGGTCCGTGACCGTCCAGTCCTCACTTTCCTTTCCTCTGTAATCACAGACATCAATCTGAGTGATATTCATGTCAGCCAGGCTCTCATGAACCGGGCAGCCCTTTTTCTCCAGAAATGCCAGCGTTTTTGTAAAGGTCGGATAAATGTAATAATAATCCTCGGACGGAGTGTTGTAATTCTCGGTATCATGGCGCACCTCCAGTTCCCCGGTCGGAACGGTCGTCCGCATCTGCTCATAGGTGAGCATATCCAGTTCGCTCAAATACGTCCGCAGCAATTCTTCTTTTTCTTCTTCTGTCAGAGTCATCGACTGGGTGTTCAGCTGATCTGACCAGGTGATTTCTTCAATCGCATCCCAGTCCGCCGTGTAGAGAGCATACAGACTCTTTCGATAAGATTCCATCTGAAAAGCCTGATCCAGCACCTGATTCACTTTTGCCGTATCCATGGAGTAGTTTCTCCGAATCTGACGCCCGTCCTTCATATAATAAGTGACCAGCAGGAACTTCTGGTTCGGATTGTCCGACATATTCATGCCGTTATAGATGGAATAAAACTGCGATACGCTGTCCGCTTCTCCCTGGGAAACTTCTTCCACCGTTGCATCGGAAGTATCGGCGGCCGCATCGTCCGCACTGTCCGAGAGGGCCTCCCGCAGGACTGTCAGTATCGACTCTTTTTCTTCCCCGGATACTCCATGTTCGCTTTCGCCCCAGAAATAATCCAGCCGTCCGTTAAAATGCGTCTCCTCCAGCATGACGCTGTCCGTCTGCTCCGCCTTTGGCACATAGGTGTCGTATCCGTACAAGTCCAGATAAAAGGTTGCCGTCAGACACAGAGCGACGAAAGTGGTCGCAAACATCTGTTTTCTGTGGCTCCACAGTCCATGTACGTCAAACTGGAAAATGCACTCAATGATGCCGTGAATCAGTACCGCTCCGAGCGCCACACCAAAAAATACCCACAGCTTCGAGGTGGACAGAGTCAGACTGTACATGTAATAGCCGACGAAGGAGGCCATCGGAATCACCAACAGCACCCGGATCACCGGATTGATCTTCGGAAATGCCATGGCATTTCCTGCCGCCTCAGCCGGACGAATCTCAAAAATCTTCCGGCACAGAATGAACAGCGCCGCGATCCAGAGACAGATGACAGCCCCATGCAGAATCATGGACCAGGGTATCTTTCCTGCCGCCACACTCTCCAACGTGTACATGCCGGATTTGTCGTTGCCGTACAGAACCAGCAGATAAGTCGGTGAGCCATAATCCAGAATATCCAATAATCTCGACGGGCTCACAAACGTCTGGAAAAAAATGCGCTGAAAATTAGTGATCATATATTTACACAGGACCGGCGCCCATGTGAGAAACACTCCTGTCCCCAGAATCCCCACAACGATATGCCCTGTCAAACTCATGGCGAGAGCCGCTGTGAGAAAGGCGGAAACATACGTCGCAAGATAGCAGATCAGACCGAGCAGCAGATTCGCGAAAACCATCGGCGTACAATATCCCAGAGCTGCCGTGATCGCCAGCCTGATAAGCGAAGACACAAGCAGCAGTGCGCCAAACACAAGGATGCTGCCTGCTGTGATTACCCGAAAGAGCTCCCGCCGTCTCACTGGCAAAGCATAATAGAAGTCCGATTTTTTCCCGGAATGCATCCAGGCAAATCCACTGACGCCCACGATCACGCCGAGAAGCGCGCACAGAACGGACATATCGGAAAATCCTATGGAAACAAGAATCTGGTCGTACACTTCTTTTCTCGTCCATCCTTCAAAAGCCATGGTATTCTGTATCGCGATGATAAACATGATACTAGTAAAAAGAAAATACAGAGTGGTCAGCGCGATCATTCCCGGCCGGCGCCGCAGATTTTCTTTCAGTAATTTAGAAAAGGATATTTTTGACGTCATAGCCAGTCACCTCCGTCTCAGCAATAAAGATCTCTTCCAGGGACAGTGGAAGTGATTCCAGATAAGCCGGCTGCATGGACGCAAGCCGCTCAAGAATCCTCGATTCCTCTCCCCGCACCGTCAGCGTCAGTAATTTTCCCCGACGGGTCATGTTCAGAATATCCATCTCTTCCCGCAGTCCGGCATCTGCTTCCTCCGGGAGAACGCATTGTATCTTGTGAAGATCGGTCTTCATCTGCTGTAATTCCCGGGATAAAAGCACGCCGCCCTGATGGAGCAGACCGATGTGGTCGCAGATATCCTCCAGCTCCCGCAGATTATGGGAAGCGATCACCGGGGTCAGTCCTTTCTCATCCATCTGTCTGGCAAAAATCCCTTTCATCCCCTGCCGCATGACCGGATCCAGTCCATCAAAGGTCTCGTCACAGAACAGATACGGCACGTTGGCGCAGAGTCCCAGCAGAATGGAGAGCTGCTTTTTCATGCCTTTGGAGAAAGTCTGAATCTTTCTCTCCCCGTCCAGTTGAAACCGAAGCAGGAACTTCCGGAACCGTCTGCGGTCAAACTCCGGATAATATACCGCGAAGATCTCCGCCATCTTTTCCGGCGTACTGCCGGTAAAGAAGTACGGATCGTCCGGAATATAGAAAAACTTCCTCTTTACTTCCGGGTTATCCCATACACTTTCCCCGTCAATCAGAATCTCCCCCTCATCGGGGCGCAGAATTCCCGCCATCATCCGAAGCAGGGTACTCTTGCCCGCCCCGTTCGTCCCAAGCATTCCGAATACATTTACTTCCCGCAGCGTCAGACTCACGCGGGAAACCGCCTGGGTCTCTCCAAAACATTTGCTCACATTTCTGATCTCAATCATTCGGCACTGCTCCTTTCTGTCCTTCCTCTCTCTCCTCCCGCGGCATGGAGGTCCGGCCGGAATCCCTCCCGTCCTGATACACGTTATCCACACAGTGAAGAATCTTTTCTCTGGTTATCCCCTGCTCCCGGCAGGATATCACCTGCTTCCTCAGCGACTCCAGAATCTTCGCCTGCCGCTTTTCTTTTAAATGCTCATCGGCCCGAACAAAATTGCCCCGGCCCTTGACCGAATAAATGAATCCGGACCGCTCCAGTTCGCTGTATGCCCTCTGGATCGTATTGGGATTGATCGACAGCTCCACCGCCAGCGAACGCACCGACGGCAGCTTCTCGTCCGGTTCCAGAGCGCCGTTGGCAATAAGAATCTGCATCTTATCTACAATCTGCTCATAGATGGGCCGTTTGTCACTGTAATCCAGAATGATCATCCGCGCCCTCCTTTCTCTTCCACCTTATACAGAACACTAAGTGTATTAATACTACTAGTACACTTAGTATATACAGCCACTTTCGGTTTGTCAACCTTTTTTACAAATGCACACGTCCTCCGCTCAGCCGCTGTCCGGAATTTTCGCAATAAAAAGTTTGTAAAAAGAATAAATTGTGTTTAT
>DXEQ01000291.1 GCA_019114885.1 Candidatus Anaerobutyricum stercoripullorum | reverse complement strand
ACAGAAAAAATTTATCGATTAGACAGGATATATCATACCTTAGAACAAACATTTCTCACTTTTGGTCTGATCAGAATGGAGGATTCCTCCGGATTTCTTGTATATCGGGACTGTGGACGAGCCAAAGACTTCGGCATTTTTGGCAAAATAGTCAATGCACTGAAAAAGCAGCGTTGGTTTATGGATAACGTACTTATTTGGCAATTTTGTGATAGTGATGATTCTGACGAGCCTGATCAATTCAATGAAGAAGATTTATTAAAGCATTATACGACAAAACAAATGGGGGCTTAATACATCAACAAGGCTCCGGATACATATCCAATGACAAACTGGCGACAGCAGATATTTTTGATCTTATAGATAATCTGAGTCACCAGTTTTCATGGATTGAAGATCGTGTTAAATTACCTCGGCCACCGCTCCTGCGCTTCCGGCAGCGGCGCGAAGGCAGTGTGCGGTTCGCTCTGGTACCAGTAGGCCACCGTCGCCACATCATCCTGCCGCTCAAAAAGTCCCCGGTGTCCCACACCGATCTGCTGCAGGGTGACCCGCAGATTCTCCTCGAAGCAGACAGGGTCCAGGATATGCCAGCGGTAAAGGCCGCGCATCGGCATACAGTCGTCGTTGTGATAATCGTTGTGAATGAGATCATCCTGCCTGGAATAATATGGATATCCCAGATACGGCATGGAGTAATTCTGTTCCACGGTCTTTCCGTTCACCTGATGGGCGAAGCTCCAGGAACCGCCGAAATAATCTTCCGTGCCGGTGCCGCAGATCGTCGGATAGTCTTCGTCCCCGTCCAGATAGAACTTCACTTCTCCCTCGCCCCACCAGTAACGCTCCAGGGTGGTGAGCGCCAGATAGGTTCCCACGTAATGTCCCTGTCCGTGAACCTGGTCAAGAATCACGTAGTCTTTTCCTTTCTCCGTCAGTTTCTGCCGTCTCCACTGCGCATGGAAGTACATGGTATCTTCCGGCAGAGAATCCACAAGTCCGTAATCGATCTGGTAGAAGAACGCCGGGATTGAACCCACATGCTGGTTCTCCAGCGTGATCTTTGCCTTTCTGTGAAACGGCATCGGGAAATAGCAGTTAAATCCCCGGTTCGGCGCGACAGCGATGGGAACGGAGTTCACGATACATTCCCGTCCGAAGCCACAGCAGAAGAAATCTCCCAGCGGGCTTTCCACGGAAGGAGTCTCCTCCCCGTCCCAGTACATCCGAAGCACCAGATCCCGGAGAACAAAGCAGTCCGCATCACTGGTCTTGTTATCCACGGTAATCCAGATATGTTGGATGATACCCGGTCCGTCTATCTCCGCCAGAGTGACTGTCTCCCCCGAAGGGATATCCTTCAGGCACGGACTCCCTTTGCGGGACGGTCCCAGCGGGCTTACGGCACGGCCGCCCTTCCCCTTTTCGCCGGTCGGATTCTCCGCGTTGATGGCGCGGCTTTTCACATGTTTTGCCATCGGCAGCGTGCCGAGGCCTCCGAGATAATCAAACATTTTTTCTCCCCTTTTTTCGCGTATATTTTGCTGCGGCAATCCCATGTTCTGCCGCCACATTTCCTTCTCAATTATACCTTTCGTATGTACTGTTCTCAACATTATTCTGTCCGCAGCGCTGTCACCGGATCACTCTTGGCCGCCTTCTTCGACGGAATCAGACCACCCAGCAAGGTAAGACCGATGCTCAGCAGTATGAGTATGACCGCCGGAACCGGCATCAATACCGCGTTTACATCGTTGTTGCCCGCAATCTGATGGATGATGGAGTTGGCCGGAATCAGAAGCAGCAGGGTAAGACCGATGCCGATGAGACCGGCGCAGAGTCCGATGATGATCGTCTCCGCGTTAAATACCTGCGAGATATTTCGCTTCGACGCGCCGATGGCGCGCAGGATACCAATCTCCTTCTTCCGTTCCAGCACGCTGATATAGGTGATAACGCCGATCATAATGGAAGACACCACCAGTGAGATTGCCACGAAGGCGATGAGCACATAGCTGATGATATCCACAATGTTGGTCACGGAGGACATGAGGGTTCCCACCATATCGGTGTAGGTGATGACCTGCTCTTCCTTTCCCTCAGCTTCCATGCGGGCATTGTAATCATCCAGAATCTGTATGACCTTCTCCTTACTGGAGAAATCCACCGGATAAATATCAATCTCACTCGGTTCCGCAAAGTCCGCGTAACCCAGTGTCCGGAGATTATTCTCGTAAGTGGCGCTCTGGGCTGTACTCATGGAAGTCATCAACTCCGCCATCTCATCGAAATCCATATTCATGGAAAATGCATCGGCAAAAGCGTCGCCATTGATGTTCATCATGTCTCCCATCCCGCTTCCCAGCTGGGACATGACGCTGCTCATGGCATCTCCGATGTTTGCGCCAATCTGGTTCATGATCTGCGACATGATGGCGTTCATCAGCGTCTGAATATCGTCCGAATATTCGTCTGTCAGCTTATTGACGCCTTTTTTGACTTCTTTTTTCAGATTTTTCTTAAGCTTCCCGGTATCAATCATATCGGAAATGCCGGAGGAAAGCTTTTTCTGCGCGTCCTCCGTACCCAGATACTCTTTAAAATATTTCCCCAGATCCGCCGGGTTCGGCGTTCCATTTTCTTTTGCGTAGGAGGTATATCCCGCCGCCAGATCGGAAGCCAGTTTTTTGAGCTGGGCGTCAGATACGGTAAAGTTTCCGTTTTTCTCTATAATCTGACTGCCCCACCGATTCAGGATCGCTTTCCCGGCGTCCGACCGCAGGTATTCCAGCAGATATTCGTCAAACTTTGACGGGTCTGTATATCCTTTCTCTGCGGCGTATTGCTGATAGCCGGTCAGCACATCCTTAAAGAGCTGCTGCAGCTCCTCATCGGACACAGCAAATGTATCGTTTTCTGCCAGGATGGACAGCAGGTTGTCGTTTAAGATCTTCCTTGCGCTTTCCGTACTCAGATAGTTCAGGAAATACTGTCCCAGATTGGCATAATCAGCCTCCGGGTGCGTGGACGTATAATCCAGATATCCCTCAATGAGACGGGCAGCCATGCCGTCGATCGCGTCGGTGGAAACTGTCATATCCACGCCGCTGAGCACACCATCCAGGTCCAGATTTTTCATTTCCGGCAGTTTAAAATTCATCTTGTCCGGATCCAGCATCCTGGAAAGGTCGATGGAACCGGAATCCCCACTGCCAAACATGTCGGACAGGTCAAAGTCGCCGGAACCGCCGAACAGACCGTCCAGATCAAAATTAAAAAGATCCTGAAAAGCGTTCTCGTCCACCGTAAAGAGAGAGTCCATGTTGAACTCATTCTTTTTGCCGGTCTTTCCGAACTTTTTGCCGGTAAAGATATTTTTCTTCTTATTGGCAAGCTGTTCCTGCACGATCTCGCTGCCCGATGCATTTTCTATCACATGATCCGTCAAAGACGGCGGGTAAGCGATACCGGCGTTTAAAAGCAGTCCGTTGGCGTCCTCGGAAGGCTGTACGATACCCACCACAGTGATATCCTCGCCGTCCGCCACCAGCTTTTTCATATATTTTTTATTATCCGATTTGTCAGTCCAGACCTCATAATCTTCATCGTATTCGTAATAATCGGCGCTGTTTATCAGCTTGAAAGTGATCCCGAGGATATCCTCATAAGAATAAGAACCCATGTCGCCAGGCGTCTCCACCGTCTCCTCGTCGATAAACTGCTCGATCATATCGTCCAACTCCACGGCATCCCGCAGTCCCAGCGTATAGAGCATGAAGTCGCTGATGCTGCCCCCGGAAGTGAGCACGACCACGCACTCATTATAATTCTCCGGCCAACGGCCCGCCTTTACATCATACTGTCCCTTATACAGGCTGGTATCCTCCGGCATCTCGTAGAAGATATCGGTCCCCATCATGGAGGACATCATGCTGTTGGAACCCATGGAGGAACCAAACCCCAGTGCCTCAAAGGACTTATCCGGATTCACCTGCCGGATCTTTGTCTTGCCGTCCTTTGTCGTCTGCGTAAAAATCTGCGGCGCCACGTTGTAGGAATACTCCACCGCAGTCGTGTAATCCTCCACGCCGCTCTTCCCGCTGTCCAGATACGTTTTCAAGGACTTCAGATCGTTGGAGTCCATGGTAGAAAACATGTTGGACACCATCTCAATGACGTCCACATCTCCCTCTTCTTCCTCCTGTCCTGTACCGTCATCCATCATCATCATGGAAGACAGGTCCAGGCCGGTGCTCTGAATCTGCAGGGGGTACTGGGAAAGGGTCTCCGTCTCCACATTTTTTATATAATCGTTGACGCCGGTGGAAAGCGCCAGAATCAGGGCGATGCCAATGATACCGATGGAACCGGCAAAAGCCGTCAGCAGCGTCCGCGCCTTCTTCGTCCGCAGGTTATTAAAGCTCAGCGACAGCGCCGTCAGAAAGGACATAGACGCCTTGCCCATCTTTTTATGCTTAGGCGGCTCGGCCGCTTCTTCCATAATAAATGGATCGCTGTCCGAACGGATCTGCCCGTCCCGCAGATTGACAATCCGGGTGGCATACTGCTTCGCCAGTTCCGGGTTGTGGGTGACCATCACCACCAGGCGATCTTTTGCCACCTCTTTCAGTAGATCCATCACCTGCACGCTTGTATTACTGTCCAGAGCTCCGGTCGGTTCATCGGCCAGCAAGATGTCCGGATCATTTACCAGCGCCCGGGCGATCGCCACCCGCTGCATCTGTCCGCCGGAAAGCTGGTTGGGCTTCTTGTGCACCTGTTCGCCCAGCCCTACTTTGGCAAGCGCCTGCATGGCTCTCTCCCGCCGCTCACTCCTGCCAATGCCGGAGATGGTCAGCGCCAGTTCCACGTTGGCAAGA
>DXEQ01000290.1 GCA_019114885.1 Candidatus Anaerobutyricum stercoripullorum | reverse complement strand
CCAGCTGCATGTACGGTTCAAATTGCGATAACCCAAAAATCACCGTATAATCCCGGCTGCATGTACGGTTCAAATTATGATAATCCAAAAAACACCGTATAATCCCAACTGCATGTACGGTTCGAATTGCGATAATCCAAAAAACACCGTATAATCCCGGCTGACAATACGGTTAAAATCACAATAATTCAGATATCGCTGTAAAATAAAGCTTGGCATACAGCTGAAATTGCATGATTACAAAAAATCGCTGTTCTTTGATACCCAGACGGCGTATTACGCCCCCATGTCCTTCGGCCCGCCGGCCTGTGAAGGAGGACATGACACAGACTATGGAAAAAGCAGGGAACGGAATTGGAAAAGGGCTATCTCCCGTGCTTGCACGAAGGAGCAGGCATTTTCCAAGGACGAAAGGTGTAAGCCGTGCACTACCAAAAAGCAGTTCAACCCTGCTTGACTATAAACTCTTAATGTCCGAACTGAGGGTGTCGGCGGCCGAAGCGGCATGGGCGCTCCCGCCGTCGTCTGTGTATTCCCTGCACAAATCCCCATTTATTCTGGACTTCATATTTATTTTGTAGTATTCTATAACATGAGTTATCAGACAGAAAAAAGCGCCCGCATCCGTGTATTGCGGGACATTTTATGCATGATTCTGAATAAAAATAAAACAGATGGAGGTAACATTATGAGTAAAAGTCGTGTCTGGAAGTTCCACAATGATGTGGACACAGATCAGATCATCGCTTCTCAGTATCTGCTCCTGCCGGATATTGAGGCAATGAAACAATATACCTTTGAGTCACTGGACCCTTCCTTTGCCAAAAAGGCACAGCCGGGCGACCTGATCGTTGCCGGTGAGAACTTCGGCTGCGGTTCTTCCAGAGAGCAGGCGCCGAGCGTGTTGAAGGCTCTCGGCATCAAGGCAGTCATCGCCAGATCATTTGCGAGAATCTTCTTTCGAAACGCCATCAACATCGGCCTGCCGGTCATTGTCTGCAAAGATCTCTACAATCATGTGGAGGACGGCGGCGAGGCGGAGCTTGATCTGTCTGCCGGAACAGTGACCGTGGACGGTCAGGTATTTTCCTGCACAAAGCTTCCGGAATATATGCAGAACATTCTGTCTGCCGGAGGACTCATTGCATCTTTGAATAAGGAGGAAGCGTAATCATGGGAATGACATTAGGTGAAAAGATCATTGCCAGAGCCGCCGGCGTGGACGAGGTAAAGCCAAACGATATCCATACCGTGACTCTGGACCGGATGATGAGCAATGACGGAACCACCCATCTGACGGTGGATATGTATTATAATCAGTTGAAGAATCCGCGGATTGCCGATAAAGATAAGGTTGTCTTTATCATGGATCATAACGTACCGGCGGAGAATCCAAAAACTGCCGAGGCGCATAAGAAAATGCGGAATTTCGCCCACGACCATGGCATTAAGCTGTATGAGGGACAAGGCGTCTGCCATCAGATCATGATGGAAGACTATGTCTGCCCGGGCGAGCTGATCTTCGGTGCGGACTCTCACACTACCACCTATGGGGCGCTGGGCGCTTTCGGTACCGGCGTCGGTTGTACAGATTTTCTCTACGCCATGACCACCGGTACTTCCTGGGTGATGGTTCCGGAAACGATCCGTTTTAACCTGCACGGCTCCCTGCGGGAAGGCGTCTATGCCAGAGATCTGATCCTCACTATCATTGGCGATATCGGAGCCAACGGCGCCAACTATAAGATCATGGAGTTTGCCGGGGACGGCGCCCATAATCTTTCCATCGACGAGCGTATCGTTCTCTGCAATCTGACGGTGGAAGCCGGAGCAAAGGCCGGTATCGTGGAGCCGGATGAGAAGGTCGTAGAATACTGCAAAGCTCACGGAAGAGAAGCGGTACATATGTTTAAGAGCGACGACGACGCCCAGTTTGCCGCTGTATATGATTATGACCTGAGCAAGATCGAGCCGGTCGTTGTCCGCCCGGATTTCGTGGACAACTTTGCCCTCTTAAAAGATGTGAAGAAAGAAAAAATCGCCATCGATGAAGCCTTTGTCGGCTCCTGCAACAACGGCCGTATCGAAGACCTGCGGGCAGCCGCCGACGCAGTGCGCGGCAAGAAGATCAGCCCGAAGGTGCGTTTTATCATTGCACCGGCCTCCAAAGCAGTTTACATTGAAGCTCTGGAAGAAGGTGTCATCACCACGCTGATGGAGGCAGGCGCCATGATCATGAATCCAAACTGCTCCGTCTGCTGGGGAAGCTGTCAGGGCGTCATCGGCGAAAATGAAGTGCTTATCTCCACCGGAACAAGGAACTTCAAAGGCCGTGCCGGTCACCCGACTTCCAAAGTATACCTGTCCAACGCTGCGGTAGCCGCCGCTTCCGCTGTGGCCGGATATATCACGGACGGAGTGGACTGAGAAAGATTGAGCTGATTTATACAGATATGTATGGCGGACGTTCCCCTGCTGATGCTGCCGGCAACGAAAATTATACTATCTATGCGGCACGCACGCTGCATACACGCCATGTTTTATGTAGCACAGGCAGATTTCCGTCATACATTTTCTCAAATTATATTATTAGAAAGGATTCGGTTCCTATGAGCAATACAGAGAAATTTACCGGCAGAGTCTGGGTGCTGGGCGATGACATCGACACTGATATCATCATCCCGACAGAATATCTGGCTCTGCCTACAGTTGAAGATATGAAACAATACGGCTT
>DXEQ01000289.1 GCA_019114885.1 Candidatus Anaerobutyricum stercoripullorum | reverse complement strand
CCAGGCCGCCGTAGAAAAAGGCGAGGCCCGGTGTCATCAAAAATACAAAAGCTGCACAAATCATTACAAAAGCAGTATCTCCTGAATTCATAGCTTATCGCATCCTTTCTTTGTTGTGACGCGCCGGCTGCCGCGGCATGCGGCCCTTCCCTTAAAAGAAGGGAAGCATCCGCACGCCGGATCATATTTTTACTCATGAGAATTTATAGAAACAACAAAGGCGCCTGTGGCAGGTTGTTACCACAGACGCCTTTGTCCTGTAACGCAGTGTAGCACAGGCTGATTTTTTTCACAAGTAAAAAAATCCGGGATTTTTCCAGAAAAATTCTGCAATAATAGACAATGTTAAGAGCATGTAAAAATTTTTACTTTATTTGTTTATGAATTCATAACAGTTTCCTTAATTTTTTATACTATACTGGCCGGGTAAGGAAAATGTGTCGTCCGGCGGAAAGAGATATATGATCTGAATTTTCCGGTTTTCATGGACGACGATACGGGAGATGAGCTGCCGCAGCAGTCCCCGGTCGGGAAAAATCGCCTGCGCGGCGCCCGGCGTGGCGGCGTCGGCACACTCAGCAGTCGGCCCTGCGCCTGGTGTGACAGAGGCAGTGCACTCAGCTGCAAGACCTGTGCCCGGCGCGGCGGAGTCGGCACACTCAGCCACAAGACCAGCGCCCGGCGTGGCAGAGTCGGCACAATCAGCCGCAAGACCTGTGCCCGGCGTGGCAGAGTCGGTGCAATCAGCCGCCGGTCCTGCGCCTTGCGCGGCGGCGCCGGCTGCCTCTTGAAGGAAGGGCGAGCGCCCAATCCGTGCGGCCAGCGCCTCATTCTGTTCCCGCAGGACTCGAAGCCGGTCGGCGCACAGCTTTTTCCGGCGGCGAAAGTCTGTCTGACAGGAGAGGAATTCCTGCCGGGAGAGAAGACCGGCCTTATAATCTTCATAGGAAGAGCGCAGGAGGGATTGAAGATGGAATTCCTCCCGCTCCAGTTGACGGATGTCTTCCCGCTCCAGCTGGCGGGCGGTCCCTCGCTCTGGCTGGCGGAATTCCTCCCGCTTCATGTGGCGGGCGTCTTCCTGCCACGGCAGGATGTCTTCCCGCTCCAGCAGGTGGAATTCCTCCCGCTCCAGTTGACGGACGTCCTCTCGCTCTGGCTGGCGGAATTCCTCCCGCTTCATGCGACGGGCGTCGCCTCCGGCCCGGGATGATTCGGGGACAGCCCCGTGGGCAGCGCTGCCGGACCAGCGGGCAAGAAAGCGTTCTGCCTGCTGTCTGGCCAGTCCGGGCAGGTTCTCACAGTGGGAGAGAATCCGACTGAGATCGGAAAGGATGACCTGTGTGAGCGCCCGGGCGGAGATGGTGTGGGGCGTGCATGCGCCGCGGCCATGCCGTTTGCAAGTGCCGCAGGTGAAGGCGTATTCCGGGCGGCCGTCGGCGTGCCGCCAGCTGGTCTTTACCATGGGACGACCGCAGCCGGCGCAGAACAAAAGTCCGGAAAAAGGATTCTCCGTCGGCGGAGACGCCGGAGCGCCGGGATTTCTGGCGGAGATATCCGGTCGGCCGGGCGAGGAAGGTTCCCGGGAGGAAACGCCCGGCTTCCCGGGAAGGAAAGTCTTTCCGGCGTTGTCCGCCGGGGAGCGGACGCGGCTTTTTAACAGCGCCTGGGTCAGATTCCACGTTTCCTCGTCGATGATGGGAGGATGGGTTCCCGGGACGACGACCCAGTTTTCCCGGCGGACTGCCCGCTGTTTTCCCCGGAGTTCCTGCCTTTTTGTACCCTGCACCATATTTCCCACATATATTTCTTTATGTAAGATGTGATTGATGGTAGAATAAGACCACAGGGTATGATGTCCGGCCGTGGCGGGACTGCCGTAGGAGAGACCTGCGGCTCGCTTGTATTCGGAAGGACTTAAGATCCCCTCGGCATTTAAGATCCGTGCGATCTGCTGTTTGCCGCAGCCCTTAAGATAGAGGGAGAAGATCCTTCGCACCACGGAGGCGGCGTACTCATCGATGAGAAGCCGGTTTTTGTCGCCGGGAGATTTTCGGTATCCGTAACTGGCGAAGGCGCCGATGAATTCCCCGCACTGCTGCTTGGCCCGCAGAGCGGAATGGACCTTCCGGGAGATATCTCTGGCGTACTGTTCATTGAATACATTTCGGATGGGGAGCAGCATGTCGTAGGACTGCCGCAGACTGTCGATGTGGTCGGAGACGGAGATAAAGCGGACGCCTTTTTCCGGGAAATAGCGTTCCAGAAAGCGGCCGCTCTCGATATAATCCCGCCCGAAGCGGGACAAATCTTTGACAAGAACACAGGTTACTTTTCGCTCTTCGATGTCGGACAGCATCTGCCGGAAGGCAGGCCGCCGGAAGGTGGTTCCGGAATATCCGTCATCCGTATATATATTATATAGAAGAAGTTCCTCATGGCTTTGTACAAAAGCCATGAGAAGTTTTTTCTGGTTGCTGACACTGTCGCTCTCGTCTTTGTCGCCGTCCTCCCGGGACAGGCGGATGTAAATGGCGGTGGGATACAGCCGGGACATATGGATGAGACCTCCTTTTTGTGTCCGCACGGTCCGCGGACGGCGGGGCAGGTTTTCAGGATATGTGACAGATTCCGCAGATAAATCCGACGCGGCCCGCGACGTTTTCATGGCCTTTTTATGGCGGCCCGGCGGCCAGCTGCCGGAAATGGGCCCACAGGATGCGGGACAGCATCTCTTCTGTGGTGATGGTGGACAGGAATTCCCGTTCTACGGTGATCGTCTGCTGCATAATGGACCTCACGCGCTGGCGCGCATCTTGCTGTAGTAAAGAATACGCCCGTGCCCTGTCCCTTATGCCTGCGGGGGTGCCCACCCGCGCAGGGAACATCCCCCGTGCCCCGGATCCAGGACGACGGTGAAGACGCCGGTGGTCCGGAAGATGGGCGAGGTCTTTGCCAGATCGGAGAAGACGAGAGCGGCGAGAAAGAGGAAGAGGGAGAGGACGGATATGGTCCGAAGAGAAAGTTTGTGAAAATATAGACTTTTCATAAAAACACTCCTGCATTGGGGTACGATTATTAGTATGCTTTTACAAATAAGAGAAGAATCAGAAAGTAAAAATTGTTAATAAAACGACAAATGTAACAAAAAGACGGACATGTTTTTTGACTTTTTACATAAAGCATGTTACACTAGCACAAGCTGATTACAGGCTGAATGACAGAGGTGACTGCAATGAAGACAAAACTGGTGAAGATGGATGCACTGCCGGAGGCAGGTGAGATCATTCGCGCGGGAGGACTGGTGGCGTTTCCCACGGAGACGGTGTACGGTCTTGGCGCGGATGCCATGAACAGCGAGGCGGCGGCCAGAATCTATCAGGCGAAGGGAAGACCTTCTGACAACCCGCTCATCGTCCATATCGCCGATATGGACCAGCTGGACCTGGTGGCCCGGGAGGTGCCGCCGCTGGCGAGGAAGATCATGGAGACTTTCTGGCCGGGACCGCTGACAGTGATTCTGAATAAGAAGGATGAAGTGCCGGACGGCACGACGGGAGGACTGAAGACGGTGGCTGTGCGGATGCCATCCCACCCGGACGCCAGAGCGCTGATCCGGGAGAGCGGACGGGTGATCGCCGCGCCGAGCGCCAACACCTCAGGGCGGCCAAGTCCCACCACGGCGCTCCACGTGCTGGAGGATATGGACGGCAAGATTCCGATGATCCTGGACGGTGGTCCGGTGGGCATCGGCATAGAGTCCACCATCGTGGATATGACGGGGGAGATTCCCATGATTCTCCGTCCCGGATATATCACAAAGGAGATGCTGGAAGAGGTGGCCGGAGAGGTCCGGGTGGACCCGGCGGTATCCGGAAGGCAGATGCCGGAACATGTGGTGGCGAAGGCACCGGGCATGAAGTACCGGCACTACGCGCCGAAGGGGAAGCTCACCCTCGTGGAAGGAGATACGGATAAGGTCGTGGATAAGATCAGCCGTCTGGCAAAGGAGAAAGAGCGGGAAGGATTCCGAGTCGGCATCATCGCGACGGATGAGACCATGGACAGGTATCACACCGGCATCCGCAAAAGCATCGGAAGCAGGGAGAATCCCGATACGGTGGCGGCGCATCTGTACGGCATCCTGCGGGAATGTGACGACCTGGATCTGGATTACATTTATTCGGAAAGTTTCTTTGAGAAAGGACTGGGCAACGCCATCATGAACCGGATGCTCAAGGCGGCCGGTTATCATCTGATCACAGTATAGGGGGTGTCGGTATGGGATATCGCAAGATTCTGATCGTGGGAGAAAATAATCTCTGCCGCAGCTTCATGGCGGAGGTCATCCTGCGGGGACTGTTGAAGAAGAAAAATGTTTCCGAGACGGAATTGCTCTCCAGAGGTCTCGTGGTCCTGTTCTCCGAGCCGGTCTCGCCCATGGCGGTGGCCGTTTTGCGGCACCACGGCTATGAGATCTCGGAGTTTCGTTCTTCCCAGCTGACGGAGGAAGATCTGGAGTCCGCGGACCTGGCGCTGACCATGACAAAGACGCAGGCAGAGCAGGTGCGGACGAACTATGAAGCCCAGATCGCCTGCATGTCGGTGGGAACATTTATTGATATGGAGGAGGAAGTGCCGGAGGTGACGGAAGATACGCCGGAGGCCTTTGAGAAATGCTTTCGCTCCATCGAGTCGCTGATGGAGGCAGCGGCAGACCGGATCATCGGGGAGCTGCTTTTATGAGACGAAAGAGGGAACGGAGTCCGCTCCGCATGCTGGCGCTGATCAGTCAGCTGGGAATCTGCATGCTCACATGTATTTTTCTCTGCGTATTTCTGGGTGATTTTCTTGCCCGGACGTTTCAGCAGGAGCTGATTTTTCCACTGATGCTGGTCATCGGCATTCTGGCCGGAATGCGTTCCTGTTACAGATTGATACAAGTTTTTTATGGAGAAAAGGAATCAGATCATCATGAAAGGGATAAAATGGATAAGGGAAACCAATGAGACGCTGCTGGATCTGATATTTGGCAGCCTGATCTGGAGTCTGCTCGCCTGGATCGTGGGACTGTTCATCGTCTCGGACCGGCTCAGCTATACCATCGGTATCGCGCTGGGAACCGTGGTCGCCGTGGGGATGAGCGTCAGCATGGCGAAGGGGCTGGAGAAATGTCTCCATATGACCAGAGCGCGGGGCCAGTGGGGTATGACAGTCCGGAGCATCCTGCGGTGGCTGATCATGCTGGCGGCGGTGGCGGCCGGCCTGAAGTTTGACAGGATCAGCTTTCCGGGTGTGATACTGGGCATTATCGGATTAAAGCTTGCGGCGCTTCTGCACGTGTACACGAACACTTATATTACAAAACGACTGAAAGGGGAAGGAAGGTGAAGTGATGGGAGGAACAATGACCGGGCTTCCGGCGGCGATGCTGCTTGACAGCGGCGCTGACGTGGATTTTTTTATCCACAGCTTTTATGAATTTGAGTTGTTCGGGCAGCCGGTCTCCATTAACACCACGATGATTTCCACCACCATTGTCTGTCTCGTCCTTTTTGGCCTCATCCTTTTTGCGCGGCATGAGATCATGAAGGATTACGACGAGCCCAACGCCGTGCAGAACGCGGTGGAGATGCTGGTGGAGACCATGGATGGCATGGTGGAGTCCAGTATGGGCCATCATGCGCCGAAATACAGAAACTATGTGATCACATTGATGGCGTTTATCTTTCTGTCCAACATATCGGGCGTCTTCGGACTGCGGGCGCCGACGGCGGACTTCGGGACGACCTTTGCGCTGGCGCTCATCACCTTTGTGATGATCGAATACGCGTGGATTAAGAGCAACGGCATCCGTTTTGTCAAAGATCTGTTTGAGCCGTTCCCGATCTTTTTCCCGGTCAATGTGATCAGTGAGTTTGCCACGCCGGTGTCCATGTCCCTGCGTCTGTTTGGAAATGTACTGGCTGGCACGATCATGATCAGCCTCTGGTACACATTGCTGCCGTGGTTTGTCAAGCTGGGCATCCCGTCATTTCTGCATGTGTACTTTGACCTGTTTTCCGGAGCGATCCAGACGTATGTGTTCGGGATGCTGACCATGACGTTCATCACGGACAAGTATGCGGACTAAGAGTTTATTAAGGAGGATTTTACTATGATGTCACAGATTACAAACGAAGGTTTAGTGTTAGCTTGTTCCGCCATCGGAGCCGGTCTTGCTCTGATCGCCGGTATCGGACCTGGTATCGGACAGGGAATCGCCGCCGGTTACGGCGCCTCCGCCGTGGGACGCAACCCGGGCGCGAAGGGAGATATCATGTCCACCATGCTTCTGGGACAGGCGGTTGCCGAGACGACAGGTCTTTACGGCCTCGTCATCGGTCTGATCTTGTTATATGCGAACCCGCTGATCGGCAGACTGTAAGAAAAGGAGGCGTGCGGTGCTATTATCACTGGATGACCGTATATTCGGTCTGGATGCGCAGCTTCTTCTGAATCTGGCATTTCAGGGCATTGCCATTTTTCTTCTGTTCATGGCTGCCAGCTATCTGCTGCTGGACCCGGTGAGGAAGATCTTAAATGACCGGAAGGAACGGGTGATGCGCGAGCAGAGAGAAGCTCTCGAGAACCGGGAGGCGGCTGTCCGCATGCGGGAAGAATATGACGGTAAGCTAAAAGAGATTGACAAGGTTGCGGAGCAGATTCTCGGAGATTCCAGAAAGAAGGCTCTGCAGCGGGAGAACGAGATCATCATGAACGCCAAGGAGGAGGCGGGCAGGATCATTGCCGGCGCCCGTCAGGAAGCAGAACTGGAGCAAAGACGGGTGAACGACGAGGTGAAACAGGAGATCATCTCCGTGGCGTCGCTGCTCTCAGAGAAACTGGTCGCTTCCTCTCTGGACAGAGAACAGCAGGACGCGCTCATCGAGCAGACGCTTAAAGAGATAGGTGATGACACATGGCGAAACGAATAGGCACGATATATGGCGACGCCCTTTTTTCTCTGGCGCTGGAAGAAGAAAGGGTGGACCGGTTCGCGGAGGAGATCACCCTTGCGGCTCAGGTCTTTCGCGACAACGAGGAACTTATGAAGCTGCTCAATCACCCGGAGATCGTGAAAGAGGAGAAGACCGCTCTGGTGGAGAACGCCTTCCGGGGCAGAGTGTCGGATGAGGTGCTGGGATTCTTTCATGTCGTTATCACCAAGGACAGGCATAACGATCTGCCGGAGATTTTTGTACATTTCCTTGACAGGGTGAGGAAATATAAAAAGATCGGCCGGGCCAGCGTCACATCGGCGGTGGAGCTGACAAAAGAGCAGAAGGCCGCGGTGGAAAGCCGTCTTCTGGAAGTGACAGACTACCGGTCTTTTGAGACAGACTATGTGGTGAAGCCGGAGATCATCGGTGGACTCATCATCCGTCTGGACGACCGGGTGGTGGACAGCAGCCTGAAGACGCAGCTTGACACCCTCTGCCGGCAGCTGTCGAGGATACGGCTGTAGATGGCATGACAGAATAGATATCGCTGCAAAAAGGAGAACATCAGAACATAACTGTGAAGAGATCAGACAGTTACAAATTTGAGACAGAAAGAAGGTGCGGGGAGCTTTGGTAAAGATCAGACCGGAGGAGATCAGCTCCGTCATCCGGGATCAGATAAAAAGTTATGTAACGAAGCTGGAGACGTCGGACGTGGGAACCGTCATTCAGGTGGCCGACGGAGTGGCTCGTATCTATGGCCTGGAGAAGGCCATGCAGGGCGAGCTTCTGGAATTTCCCGGTGAAGTGTACGGCATGGTGATGAATCTGGAAGAAGATAACGTGGGCGCCGTGCTTCTGGGAGACAGCAGAAATGTAAGCGAGGGCGACACGGTAAAGACCACGGGCCGCGTCATTGAGGTGCCGGTGGGAGACGCTCTCACCGGGCGGGTGGTCAACGCCCTGGGACAGCCGATTGACGGCAAGGGCCCGGTGGAGACGACAGCCCGGCGGCCGGTGGAGCGTGTGGCTCACGGTGTCATTGACCGGCAGCCGGTGGACACGCCGGTGCAGACCGGCATCAAGGCCATCGACTCCATGGTCCCGATCGGAAGGGGACAGAGAGAGCTGGTCATCGGAGACCGTCAGACAGGAAAGACGGCCATCGCGGTGGACACGATCATCAATCAGAAGGGCCAGAATATGCACTGCATCTACGTGGCCATCGGACAGAAGGCTTCCACGGTGGCGGGCATCGTCAAGACATTGGAAGAGTACGGAGCCATGGATTATACCACGGTGGTTGCCTCCACCGCCAGCGAGCTGGCGCCGCTGCAGTACATCGCTCCTTATGCGGGCTGCGCCATGGGAGAAGAGTGGATGGAGAGAGGCGAGGACGTGCTGGTGATCTACGACGATCTGAGCAAGCACGCGGCGGCCTATCGTACCCTCTCACTGCTCCTTCGGAGACCGCCGGGACGGGAGGCTTACCCGGGAGACGTATTCTACCTGCATTCCAGGCTGCTGGAGCGGGCGTCCCGCCTTTCCGACGAGCTGGGAGGCGGTTCCCTCACGGCCATCCCGATCATTGAGACGCAGGCGGGAGACGTGTCCGCCTATATTCCGACCAACGTGATATCCATCACTGACGGACAG
Source organism: Candidatus Anaerobutyricum stercoripullorum (assembly GCA_019114885.1). GTDB lineage: Bacteria > Bacillota > Clostridia > Lachnospirales > Lachnospiraceae > Anaerobutyricum > Anaerobutyricum stercoripullorum. The sequence continues at coordinate 27,222 of DXEQ01000289.1, read as the reverse complement.
ATCTATCTGGAGACGGAGATGTTCAACGCGGGCTTTCGTCCGGCCATCAACGCCGGCCTGTCCGTGTCCCGCGTGGGCGGAGCGGCGCAGATCAGGGCCATGAAGAAGATTGCCGGTCCGATCCGGACCGAGCTTGCCCAGTACAGAGAGCTGGCGGCTTTCGCCCAGTTCGGTTCCGAGCTGGACGACGACACGAAGGAACGTCTGGCCCAGGGTGAGCGTATCAGAGAGAGTTTAAAACAGCCGCAGTACCGGACCCTGCCTGTGGAGAAGCAGGTGGTGGCCATCTATGCGGTGACGAAGAAATATCTGCTGGATATTCCGGTGGAACGGGTGCCGGAATTCGAGGAAGGTCTTCTGGAGTTCGTGGATACGAAGTATCCGGAGATCTGCCGGGCCATCCGGGAGACAAAGGATATCAGCGCGGAGACGGAAGCAAGGATGCAGAAGGCGATCGCGGAGTTTAAGGAAACGTTTTGAGGCGGCAGAAGTAAGGTGGTGATACAATATGGCGTCCATGAGAGATATTAAGAGACGCAGAGACAGTATTCAGAGTACGCAGCAGATCACAAAGGCCATGAAGCTGGTATCCACCGTAAAACTGCAGCGGGCGAGAACACGGGCGGATAACGCCCGTCCGTATTTCGATAAAATGTACGAGACCGTCCAGTCCATACTGGCGGATTCGGAGAGGCTGGACCACCCATATCTCACAGCGGGGGCTTCGGACCGGAAGGCGGTCATTGTGGTGACGTCCAACCGGGGGCTGGCCGGAGGCTACAACAGCAACGTGATCCGGCTCCTCACCGAGAGCGGATGGAAGAAAGAAGACGTGGATATCTACGGTGTGGGAAGGAAGGGCGTGGAGACGCTGTCCCGGAGGGGCTGGCACATCGTGTCGGACGATTCCGGCGTCATGGACGCACCGGCATTTTCCGACGCGGCGGCCATCGGGGAGAAGGTGCTTGCCTCCTTCGCGGCCGGTCAGGTCGGCGAGATCTATCTGGCCTACACCAGATTTAAAAATACCGTGGTGCATGTACCCACGCTCACCAGACTGCTGCCGGTGGACTGGGAGAAAGAAAAAGAGAAACGGCAGGAGAGCGGGAGCAGGACCCTCATGAACTATGAGCCGAATCCGGAGGAAGCCCTTGACCTGCTTGTCCCGAAGTACGTAAACAGCATCATTTTCGGCGCGTTCATCGAGGCGGCGGCCAGCGAGAACGGTGCCAGAATGCAGGCTATGGACGCGGCTTCGGGCAATGCGGACGATATGATCGCCGCGCTGTCCCTTGCCTACAACCGGGCAAGACAGGGTGCGATCACGCAGGAACTGACGGAGATTATTTCAGGAGCGGAAGCCCTGAATGGATAGGAGAAGGAGTAAGAAGAGATGACAGCACAAAATACAGGTACAATTACCCAGGTTATCGGCGCTGTCCTGGACATCAGATTCAGCAGGGGCGTTCTGCCGCAGATGAATGACGCCATCCGCATCAGAAGAAAAGATGGCGGCAGTCTGACCGTGGAGGTGGCGCAGCATCTCGGGGACGATGTGGTGCGCTGCATCGCCATGGGGCCTACGGACGGACTGGTCCGCGGTATGGAAGCGGAGGCTCTGGGCGGCCCGATCACGGTGCCGGTGGGCGAGGCGACTCTGGGAAGAATCTTCAATGTTCTCGGCGAGCCCATTGACAATAAGCCGATGCCGGAAAATGTACGGCGCAGCCCGATCCACAAGAAGGCCCCGGGCTTTGCGGAGCAGTCCACAAAGACCGAGGTGCTGGAGACGGGTATTAAGGTCGTGGATCTGCTCTGTCCGTATCAGAAGGGCGGCAAGATTGGCTTATTTGGCGGCGCCGGTGTGGGCAAGACCGTCCTCATTCAGGAGCTGATCCGCAATATCGCCACAGAGCACGGCGGCTACTCGGTATTTACCGGCGTGGGCGAGCGGACCAGAGAAGGCAACGATCTCTACCGGGAGATGAGCGAATCCGGCGTCATCGACAAGACGGCCATGGTTTTCGGCCAGATGAACGAACCGCCGGGAGCCCGCATGCGGGTGGGACTGAGCGGTCTGACCATCGCCGAGGATTTCCGTGATCACGGCGGCAAGGACGTTCTGTTGTTCATCGATAACATTTTCCGTTTCACGCAGGCGGGATCCGAGGTGTCCGCCCTTCTGGGCCGGGTGCCGAGTGCGGTGGGATACCAGCCGACGCTGCAGACGGAGATGGGCGCCCTCCAGGAACGCATCACTTCCACGAGAAACGGTTCCATCACATCGGTGCAGGCGGTTTATGTGCCGGCGGACGATTTGACGGACCCGGCGCCGGCCACCACATTTGCCCATCTGGACGCCACGACGGTGCTTTCCCGTGCCATCGTGGAGCAGGGTATCTATCCGGCGGTGGACCCTCTGGAATCCACGTCCCGGATTCTGGACCCGCGAATCGTGGGCGAGGAGCATTATCAGGTGGCCCGGGGCGTGCAGGAGATTCTGCAAAGATATAAGGAGCTGCAGGATATCATCGCCATCCTCGGCATGGACGAATTGTCCGAGGATGACAAGCTGCTGGTATCCAGAGCCCGGAAGATTCAGAGATTCCTGTCTCAGCCGTTCTTTGTGGCGGAGCAGTTTACGGGAACGAAGGGACGCTACGTGCCGCTTTCCGATACCATACAGGGCTTTAAGGAACTTCTGGAAGGAAAGTATGACGATATTCCGGAGGGCATGTTCCTGAATGCGGGAAGCATGGAGGACGTCCTGGCAAAGGCAGGCAGGTGATGGAATGGCAGAAAAGAGATTCAGACTGGAGATTCTCTCACCGGACCGGATTTTTTATACCAATGACGTGACCATGGTGGAGTACAATACGGTGGACGGCGAGGTGGGAGTCTACGCGGAGCACATCCCGACGACGCAGATCATCGCGCCGGGCCGCCTGACCATCACGGAGCCGGGCGGGCAGAAGACGGCGGCCCTCCATTCCGGCTTTGTGGAGATCACAAAGGAGAAGGTGACCATTCTGGCGGAGGCGGTGGAATGGCCGCAGGATATCGATACCGCCCGGGCCCGTCTGGCCCGCGACCGCGCGCAGCAGACGCTGGCGGCGGAGGCTTCCGAACAGGAGCATCTTCTGGCAGAGGAAGCCCTGAAACGGGCGCTGGTCCGGCTGGACATGGCGGGCGAACTGCAGTGATCAGGCAAACAAAAAACAGCGGCAAGGCAGAAATCGTTAAAGGGTTTCTGCCTTTTTTTCTGGACAAAGCCGCCAGAATCCTTATAATTAGAGATAGATGCGCGTCGGGCCGGGAGACCCGCGCAGCAAAAATCCGGCGGCAGACTGCTGCCGCAAGTGTGAAAAAGGGGGAGCCAGAATGAAAGCACAGGAATTACTGACGTACGTGGAGGAGCTGGTATTTAAGACATCCATGTTTGGTTATGACAAGGATGAGGTGGATAACCAGCTTGACAAAATCTGTGATGAGATCGAGGAGATCGTAAAAGAAAAGGATAAAGAGATCGAGGCGCTGAAGAAGGGCCAGACCATCTATGTTTCCCGTGAGGCGGCGCCGGAACAGGAAGGCGCACAGGAGGAAGCGGAAGGTAAGACGGAGATCTGGATGCCGGAAGATGGCGACGGCACCGAACAGGAACTGCGCGAACAGATCGCGCAGCTCACACGGAAGCTGCAGGAGGCGGAGGCCAACGCGGCCAGGGCTGAGAAGCTGGCGGAGGAGGCCGAGGACCGTGCGGCCACCGCAGAGAAGAAGGCAGCGGCAGCGGAAGGAAGGGCGGCCGTAGCCAGAACAAAGGCCATGGCGGAAGCGGCGGCAGCCGCGAAAGAGGCGGAAGAGGTAGTGCCGAAGACCCGTGATGAGGCCTATGAGCATTACATGAGAAATGCGGACCTGCTCTGCGCGCAGCTCTCCGATATTCAGGGCAAGCAGGACAGCATCATAAAAGAAGCGGAGGAGAAAGCGGCAAAGACGGTGCGCGAGGCAGAAGAACAGGCAGCGGGCGCAGTGAAGGAAGCGGAAGAAAAAGCCGCGAAGATTCTGGAAGAAGCGCAGGCACAGGCCAATGAGATTCTGGAGGGCATCCAGGACCGCCGTGCCGAAGAGCAGAAGAAGTACGATGCTCTTCTGGAACAGAAACAGACTATGCTGGCTTCCCTGAAAGAGCTGGTGGAAAAGGCAGGAAGTCTGCTTGAAGAATCAAAATAATCGGGAGCGTATCGTTCCGGAAGGGAGCGGTACGCTTTCTTCTTCCATCCGGTGAGAAGAGAGACAGGTTCTTGTGCCGGCCTGCATGACAGGATACCCCCGTGTCAGGATAATATCTCATGGGAGATATTACCGCGCGGTTGAGATATCAGAATATGATAGATAGAGAAAGGAAAAACAAAAATGATAAAACTGGTGATCTGTGATATGGATGGACTGCTGTTTGACACGGAGCGGGCGACATGCCGCGCTTTTCTGGAGAAGGCGAAGGAATGGGGCTATGAGCCTACCATGGAACAGTACCTGCAGTTTCTCGGACTGAATGGAAAGGCGATCCAGGAGAAATATTATATTTTCTTTGACAAAAATATCGACGCGCCGGAGCTCTACCGTCAGGTGGGTGAGAGGAAGATGGAGATTCTGCGCACGGAGGGGATGCCGGTGAAGAAAGGTGTGACTGACCTTCTGGATGTGCTGGATGAGCTGGGTATCAAAAAGGCGGTGGCCAGCGGTTCCGACATGGAAAGTATCAGAGAAAATGTGGAGAGCGCCGGTCTTACCGGCCGTTTTGACGTGATGATGACCACAGATATGGTAGAGCGGGGGAAGCCGTATCCGGACATCTTTCTGGCCATCTGCGAGAAAGTGGGCGTGCGGCCGGAGGAAGCTCTGGTGCTGGAGGACGCGCAAAACGGCGTCCGCGCGGCTCTGGCCGGCGGTATCCGGGTCATCAACGTGCCGGATATGATTCCGCTTCCGGAGGATCTGGCGGCGCAGTGCGTCTCCGTGGAGGAGTCCCTTCTGGATGTGATCCCGTATATCAGAGCGGAGGCGGCTTCGGACGGCAGCTGCTGATGTGTTGAGACTGCCCGGAGTGCCGCAGGCCGGAGAATTCCATGAGACAGAGGGTTGCCGCAGAGGCACGGCGTCCGGTGCAGATTCCGTTTCCGGAGAATCTCTTAGCGCCGCGGGTTTCTTTTCGTATGGGACAGGCACGTTTTTCTTTCTGTTCCATAGTGTAAAGGGAAGTCGTACAGAAAGCGGGAGTTGCCGTGGGTCAATGGGATAATCATTATGATTTTGACTGGCTGCCGGGATTTAAGGAAATGACGGCCTGCCAGGAAGAAAAGGAGCCGGAGAAAGAGTCCCCTTTGCTGCCGCCGGAAGAGCTGCAGCAGGAGGAAGAGCGCAACTGGAATGACTATGCCGGCATGATCCGGATGCTGCCGGCGGCGGCGAGAGAGGTCTGGGCTGTGGCCGACGCTCTGCTGGACCAGTTTGAATATGAAGGAAGTTCCATGTACGCGGAATATCCGGATAAGCAGGCGGTCCTCAAGATCGTGGACCGGATTTATGAGAAGTTACATTATTATGAGACGGAGCAGACGGAGAACCGGGTGGATGGCACCCGGGGAAGGAACTGTTACTACCGGCCGCCGGAAGAGCGGGATTCGGGCACGCCGTTTCGCCATCTGATTCTGATCGTGGTCTGCTGGAACATGGCATACCGCCGTCAGAGATATCGCCGGAGAAAAAAGATATTTCCACTTTCTTAACAAACCATAACGATTCTGTGATAACTGTGGCCGGTCGCGGGAAGCTGTATTGCGCCCGGTGTGGAAACATGCTAAAATCGGTCACAGAAATCCGGCGGCAGGCCGGAGACCGTCTGGCAGGAGGACAGAACATCCGGCCGGACGGCAGATTATGAGGGCGGGCGGACAGGCGCGCCCTGCAGACAGGGAGCAATGAAACATCCATGGATATATTGAAAAAGAAACTGGAGGAGAGTCTGAACGAACATCTCCTCAAAATAACGATCAGTAATCCCCGCAGAGCGGAGGAGATCAGAAAATACAGCATCCGCCCGGTTCTCCTGCGGGAGCAGATCTGTTTTCAGGTGGAGAGTCACACGAAGACGCAGGTCTTCCATGAGAATCTGGATAAGGAGGAGACTCTCACCAGGCTGGCGGACATACTGCCGCTGTACAAGCAGGTACAGATCCGCACGGAGTCGGAGGAGGCGACCGCCCTCATCAACAAAAAGGGAAAGGCGTCCATCCGGTCCGACCGGAAAAAAGCAGAAGGCAGGACGGCGAAAAATGCATCGGGTGGGACGGGAGACTTCCCGGTGAAAGATACACCGGGCCGGACGGGAGCCGTCCGTATTGATCCGCGTCGGGAGAAGCCGGATCTGTCCCGGCTGCTGCATAATCGTCCCAAACATTATATTCTGGCGGAGGGACGTCCGGTCCCGTTTCTTAAAGATCTGGGCGTCATGACAGCCGAGGGGAAGATTGTCCGCAGCAAGTATGACAAGTACCGGCAGATCAACCGTTTCCTTGAATTTATCGAGGACGTGATCCCGCATCTGTCAAAGGACCGGGAGATTACCATACTGGACTTTGGCTGCGGCAAATCGTACCTCACTTTTGCCGTTTATTATTATCTGAGAGAGCTGAAAGGCTACGACGTCCGCATCATCGGGCTGGATCTGAAGAAGGACGTCATAAGGAAATGCAGCCGTCTGGCGGAAAAATACGGTTATGAGAAGCTGAAGTTTTACGAGGGCTCCATCGAAGAGTTCGAGGGCGTCAGCCATGTGGACATGGTCATCACCCTCCACGCCTGCGATACGGCGACAGATTACGCGCTTTACAAGGCGGTCCGCTGGGGTGCGGATGTGATTCTGTCCGTCCCGTGCTGTCAGCATGAGCTGAACGGACAGCTATCGGCGGGAAGTCTGCGTCCTGTCACCGATTACGGTATCCTGAAAGAACGGTTTGCCGCCATGGCCACGGACGCCATCCGGGGCGGACTGCTGGAAGGAATGGGTTATGAGACGCAGATTCTGGAGTTTATCGAGATGGAGCACACACCGAAGAATCTTCTGATCCGGGCGGTGCGGGGAACGCGCCCATCGGAGAAGAGATGGAAAGAGACGCTGGCGTTTTGTGAGGAGTTTGGATTAAAGCCAACACTGCAAACACTTCTGGAAGAAGAAAGAGGTCGGTAAACATGAAGGAAACAATGAGAATGGTCGTGATCCATACGCTGGTCGGCGTGCTGGTCTTTGTGGGGGCCCTGCTGTTTTTTAATTACAGGATCTCGGCGGAGAAGGGCAACCCGGTGACGGAGCTGCAGAATTCCACCTATCCGGTGCTGGAGATTGGCAGCGGGGTATCGGACTATAACGCCATGTCCGGGTACCGGGGAGATATCGACCTGTCGCTGGTCCGCAATCAGGTCACCGTGGTGGATCACTCAAAGACGCTGGAACTTAAGCTGCACAACTACGACTATGATATCACGGCCATTCAGTATGTACTTTTTGAAAACGATCCGGAGAACCCTCTGGAAGAGGGGACGGTCAACAAGCTGACCGATCACGAGGCGGAGAATATCCGTACCGGCACTTTGACCTTTGAGACGGATCTGACCCAGGGAAAGAATTACTACCTGCAGCTGGCAGTCCGGCTGGACAACAGCACGAGGGTGTATTTTTATACAAAACTGCAGAACGGAGCCGGATACAATCTGGACGAGTATTTTACATATGCGCTGCAGTTCCACAACAACCTGTTTGACAAGACAAAGATGGAGGAGAACGCCTCCTATCTGGAACCGGCCGCCGGTGCGTCGGGATCCACGCTGGAGTACGTGGATATTCATTCCAGCACCAGCGCGGTATTTTTTGGCAGCATGGAAGTGAAACAGGCGTCACAGCCCCGCATTAAGGTAAGGGAACTCAATGACACCTACGCGGTCCTGGAACTGGACAGCGTCCTCTCCAGCGAGGTCAGCGACGGGGTGGTGCAGTATTATGCGGTGAGCGAGACATACCGCATGCGCTACACGCCGGAGCGCATGTATCTGCTGGACTACCAGAGGACCATGGACGCCTATTATAATGAGGCCATGATCGACGCCGCCAACAGTTATCTGGGGCTGGGCATCCAGAACGAAGACAACGTGGAGTATATTTCCTCAGACGAGGGACACAAGCTGGCTTTCTGCGTGCAGGGGCAGCTGTGGTACTATAATTACGACGACTCCGATGTGACGCAGGTGTACAGCTTCACCGCGGAGAATCTGGCGGACATCCGCAGCGACCAGGACGACCACGGCATCCGGATTCTGGATTTTGACGACGACGGCAATATCCTCTATCTGGTCTACGGCTACATCAACCGGGGACGCCACGAGGGAGATAACGGCATACAGATCATGCGGTTTGACGCCGCCACGAACTGTAACGAAGAGCTGGCGTTCCTGATCACTTCCGTCCCGTATGACAGCATGCGGGAAGATATGGAGAAGTTTTCGTACCTCAACGGAGATAATATATTCTACTGTGTGCTGGACGGAGATCTGCATGAGATCGATCTGGAGGAGAAGACCGATGAGATTCTGGTATCGGGCATGATCAACGAGAGTCTCACGGCTTCGGCGGATCAGAGCATCATCGCCATCGAGTCGGATAAGGATGTCTGTGACAACAAAGAGATCAGGATGATCGATCTGGAGAGCGGGGAGAGTCAGACCTTTACCTGCGCGGATAACGAGCGGATTCGTTCCGTGGGATTTCTTTCCAACGACTTTATCTACGGGATCGCGTCGGCATCGGATGTGTCCCGGGAGGACAGCGGAGCCGTCACATTTCCTATGCGCACGCTGCGGATCATGGATATCGGAGGCAATGAGGTGAAGAACTACACCCAGAAAGACCGGTATATCATGGAGACCAGCATCAGCAGAAGCGTTCTGGAGATGAGTCTGGGACGCAAAAACGGCGGGAACTTCCGTTCCACAGGGGCGAAGGATTATATTCGCTACAAGGAAGAAGACCGGGAGGATGGCGTGTCTTTGGTGAGCAGGAATTCCGGTGTCTTCGGAGAACAACTTTACTTCAAATTTCCGGAGTATATTTATATACAGATTGAACCGGACCTGATTCCGGCCCGGATTCTCTCCAGCGAGGACGATCCGTCCCTCACCCTGTCCCGCAGCGGCAACGCCGCGCAGCAGTACTTTGTCTACGCGGACGGGGAGACGCTGGCGTCTTACACGAATCTGGCGGAGGCCGTCAGGGCGGCGCAGGAAGCGAGAGGAAATGTGATCGACAATGCGGAAAATGTATTGTGGGAATGTGTGTTTGATGATTACGCCATCGTGGCCGGCATGGATCAGGTGACGAAGGTCTCCGGCGACGGTCGGTCTCTGGCCGGGTGTCTGTCCATGATCGCCAGAGTGAACGGGAAGAGCGTGGAGGCGGGAAGTATTGATACGCAGTCCGCCCCGGAGGAAGAGCTGCTGGCAGAATACAGCGGACAGCAGGCGCTCAACCTCATCGGCTGCCCGCTGGACGATGTACTCTACTACATCAGTCAGGGAAGTCCGGTGCTGGCCCGGTACACAGGCGGAAGATATGTGATCGTCATGAGTTATAATTCCACCAAGATCCGGTATTTGGATCCGGTGACCGGCATCTCCACTGTGGGAGACCGGGAGCAGATCACGGAGAATTTCCGGAAAGCAGGAAATGTGTTCTACAGCTATCTGTCCCGGTAGGGCCGCACGGTGAAAGCAAACGTGGCGGCCGATGGCAGAAAAGCGGCTTGCACAGGAGCGCGGATAAAAGGACGGCTGTTTTGTATAAAAGAACGGATTCAGGCAGATACTGGAAAGAGGAAGATAAGAAACATTGCGGGAGGTAGATATGAGCAGGAGAAAACAGAAGGAAGGCGGCGTACAGCCCCGGAGGAAGAAACAAAAAGAAAACGGTATGACGTTCAGAGTGCTGAAGATTCTTGCCATCTGTCTGCTGGTCGCGTTTGCCACGCTGGCAGTTCTCGCCATTGTCCGGGTGGGGGTTCCTGTCATATCCATGTACAGAAACGCCGTGGAGATGGTGGCCGAGAGCGATGAGAATACATTTAAGGCAGAACAGACGTCTCTGGTCTATGACGCGGACGGCAATGAGATCAAGAAGCTCAAAGGAGAGAAGGACGTCCATTATCTGGAGTACGAGGATATTCCTGACGCGGCAAAGCTGGCGCTTATTGCCATCGAGGATAAGAACTTTACTTCGCACCGGGGAATCGATATGGAAGGTATCGCCCGGGCGGCCGTGGCCCTCATCCGAAACCGGGGAGAGATCACGCAGGGAGGAAGTACGATCACCCAGCAGCTGGCACGAAACGTGTTCTTAAGTTTTGAGACTACTTACAGCCGGAAGATTCAGGAGATGTTTATCGCGGTGGCTCTGGAACAGAAGTACACCAAGGAACAGATTCTGGAGTTCTATCTGAATAACGTATATTTTTCCAACGGATACTATGGCATTGAGTCCGCCTCGGAGGCGTATTTCCGCAAGGAGGCAAAGGATCTGACGATCTCACAGATTGCTTTTCTGTGCGCGATTCCGAACAGTCCGACCCGCTATGACCCGTACGATCACCCGGAAGCGACCATGGAAAGGCGGGACAGAATCCTCAAAAATATGTATGAGGAAGGCTATATCAGCGAGGAACAGTATCAGAAGTCGCTGGATGAGAAGATTGAGGTCCTTCCGCGCAGGGAGACCCAGTCCAACGACTACGCGGAGACTTACATTATAAAATGTGCCACGGAAAGTCTCATGAAGGAGAGAGGCTTCGAGTTCCAGTACGTTTTTGACGACGATGAGGAAGAAGAAGCCTACGATGAAGAGTATGACGAAATGTACAGCATCTGCCGGCAGAGCCTGTATACGGCCGGTTACCGCATCTACACATCCATCGACATGGATATGCAGAGTCAGCTGCAGGAGTCGGTATCCTCACAGCTTGCCATGTTTACTGACAAGACCGACGACGGTATCTATGAGGTGCAGGGCGCGGCAGTCTGTATCGATAACAGCACTGGAAGGGTGGCGGCCATCGTGGGCGGCCGGGAAGCCGATCAGGAAGGCTACGGATTGAACCGGGCGTACCAGAGTTACCGGCAGCCGGGAAGCGCCATCAAGCCTCTTCTGGTCTACGCACCGGCGCTGGAGCAGGGCTATACGGCCTACAGCACGGTGGATGACAGCCGGATGACCGGGGAGGACGCGGTGTCCAATTCAGGATACTCTTACTCCGGTTCCATCTCTCTGCGCCGGGCGGTGCAGAAGTCCAGTAATGTGGCGACCTACCGGCTCTATCAGGAACTGGGACCGGAAGATTGCCTCAAATATCTGGAAAATATGAACTTTGCCGGTCTGGAGCCGGAGGATTACCGGTATGACACCACCTGTCTCGGCGGTTTCACGAGAGGAACCACTGCGGTGGAGATGGCGGCCGGTTACGCGACGCTGGCCAACGACGGCCGGTATCGGACGCCGACCTGTATCATCCGGATTACCGATTCGGAAGGAAATGTGATCGTGCCGAACGAGGAGGAGAGCAAGGAGATCTACTCCAGCAGCGCGGCCCGCAGCATGACGGACATCCTGGAAAGCTGTGTGACTGACAGTTCCGCCACCGCTTCCGGCTGCGATCTGGATGTGGACACGGCCGTGGCCTGTAAGACGGGAACCACCTCCAACTATGTGGATGGCTGGCTCTGCGGATATTCTCCGTACTATACGACGGCTGTCTGGGTCGGTATGGACGTCTACGAGCCGGTGGACGGTCTGACCGGAAGTTCCTATCCGGAGGATATCTGGAAGAACTTTATGGATAAGGTGCATGTGGCTCTTCCGGAGAGAGATTTTGACGGTCTGCTGAGCGACGATGATTCCGATTCCACGGAGGCCAGAGCGACCACGGAGGAAGCAGCAGACCATGAGATCAAGATGGATGAGGGCAATCAGGGCCTGGAAGAGATGAAGCCGGGGAAAGATGTGGATGAGGCGGACGAACCGCCAGTACAGACGCCGGATACCGGCAGCGGAACCTCCGGCGGTAACGGCGCATCTTCCGGCGGCGGAACCTCCGATTCCGGCAGCAGTACGCCGGGCGGCAGCCAGAACGGAGGAGGAACCTCCGGCGGCAGCAGTTCAGGGGGCACATCCTCCGGTTCCGATACCGGAAATGGCGGCAGCGGTTCGGGAAGCAGTGACAACGGCAGCTCGGGCGGCTCCGGCGGCAGTGACAGTGGCCAGGGAGGCAGTTCCTCCGGTTCTGAGAGTGGCTCCGGCGGAGGTGCAGGCGGCAGTGACAGCGGTCAGGGAGGCAGCTCCTCCGGTTCCGACAGCGGTAACGGCGCATCTTCCGGCGGCGCTTCGGAAAACGGCGCCGGGGAAGCACAGTAGATGATATATGATGAGAACACAAAAAGGGGACGCGGCGAAAAAGCCGCGTCCCCTTTTGGTTACTACATGTTGTTATACGTCTGAATCTTTACCTGCTGCGCTTAGTCCTCTTCTTTGATGGTGTGCGTTACCTTGTATTCCGCAAGACGTTTCTTGATACGGTCATGCGGATCAAGAAGAGCGCTGATGGAAGCCTCATGGTTCAGAGAATCGATGAGCAGGGCGATATATTTGGATACATCGCAGCTTACATACCACGGACGCTCCAGAAGTTCCGGCATCTGGTAGGTGCAGTTGGTGGTGATAACCTTGTAGATCGTACCATCTTCGTAAGCCTTGTCAAAGGAAGAAAGTCCGTTGGTGAACATACCGAAGGTGGAGATACAGAAGACTCTTCTTGCCTTTCTTCTCTTAAGCTCTCTTGCCACATCCAGCATACTCTCACCGGAAGAGATCATATCGTCAATGACCATGACGTCCTTACCTTCCACAGATTCACCCAGATATTCGTGAGCCACGATCGGATTGCGGCCGTCGATGACTACGGAGTAATCACGGCGCTTGTAGAACATACCGATATTGACCTCCAGCACGTTGGCAAAGTACATGGCTCTCTGCATCGCTCCCTCGTCCGGGCTGATGATCATCATGTGGTCTTTGTCGATCTCCAGATCGTTGGTGGACCGGAGCAGCGACTTGATGAACTGGTAGGTCGGCATGATATTGTCAAATCCCTTTAACGGGATGGCGTTCTGCACTCTCGGGTCGTGGGCGTCGAAGGTGAACACATTGTCCACACCGATGTTGGACAGCTCCTGCAAAGCAAATGCGCAGTCCAGAGACTCTCTGGAACTTCTCTTGTGCTGACGGCTCTCATAGAGGAAAGGCAGGATCACGGTGATGCTCTTCGGCTTGCCGGAGGCAGCGGCGATGAGACGCTTCACATCGGCGTAGATATCGTCCGGCGACATATGGTTTCTGTGACCGCAGACAGTGTACTCCAGACTGTAATTGAGTACGTCCGCGATGATATATAAGTCCGTACCTCTGACAGAATCGGAAATCAGGGCCTTCGCCTCACCGGTTCCGAAACGGGCACAGGTGGACGGGATGATGAACGAGTCCTTCTCATAATCCTTGAATACAATGTTGCTCTTGTGGTTATGATTGCGCTCCCTGCGCCAGTTCACAATGTACTGGTCGATCTTGTCGCCGAGGGCGGCACAGCTTGGGTGTACGATAATTCCCAGTCTTCCCACAGGAACGGTTGAAAACTTGCTCTCATCTGGCTTCATATGATAGTCTCCTTTTTATTTTATCTTGGTCAAAGTGAATCAGGGTTATGCACTTCGCACATGTCTGCAAAGCGCCGGCCGGCGGAAATTCTGACCGCCCGGCCAATTCATAACGTTTATAACATTATCCCGACGGATTAGTCAAGAGAAGAAACAGCTTTTTTTATGCGAATATCTTCTCCGTAAATGTGAAAAAGTTCGTAAGATCCCACAATTCTCGAGGAAACCCTCTCCGTGTAGGTCCGGCTTAACTGCTTTAAGGATAAATTTGTGCTGATCATGGTTGATTTTTTGCGCAGGATTCGCTCGTTGATGCACAGGAAAAGCTGAGAATTAATAAATCCGTTGTTCAGCTCCGTTCCCAGATCGTCAATGATCAGCAGGTCACAGCTTAAGAGGAAGGAAAGGGTGTCGGAATTCTCCTGACTGCGCCGGAAGGAATAATCGGCCAGCTGTTCAAAAAACTGGTAGGCAGTCAGATAGATGACACTCTTTCCCTGCTGCAGAAGTTCCGCGGCGATACAGTGAGTGAGAAATGTCTTGCCCACGCCGGTGGGACCGGTGATCAGCAGGTTCCTGCCCGGACTGATGTCAAATGAATCTATAAACTGACGGCTCCGGTTGAGGATTCCCTGTATATTTTCCCGCGGGGAGAGCGCCTTGTCCCCGGAATGCACGTCAGAATAATAATCCAGCTGAAATGTTCCAAAATTCTCTTTTTTGATCAGATCACGCAGATTGGACTGATCAAAAAGGATGTCCACGATACGGTGCTGAAAGCAGTGACATTTCTCAGTACCGATATATCCTGTGTCCCGGCAGTCCGGACAGGTGTAGATATCATCCAGATAGTTTGTCGGATAGTGATGGATTGCCAGAAGATTGATCTTCTCCATGGACAATTCGTATATTTCCGCCCGCAGGGAAGCTCTGCCGTCGGTATCAGGATGGAAAAGCTGATATTTGGCGGCGTCGATGGAAATGTGGGCGATCTTCTCATCAATCTCCCGGATCTCGGGTATGCGTTCGTGCACCTCTTCCTTCCGCCGCTGGTGTTCCATCTGGTTATTGTGGCGGATCCTGTCATAAGAGTCCAGGATTGCCTGGTACTGGGTCTGCGAAAGAGACATATCTGTTCACCTACTTCCTGTTCTTTTCCAGCAGACGCGATTCCAGATCATCATAATCATAGGAATGTTCTCCGAAATTGTGAAAAGCGTTGCCTGTGTTCCGGCCATAATTCTGTGCCCTCCCACCTGACCGGGAAGAAGGTGCGCCCGGGTTTTCCGACTGTGAGGCGGCATGGAACTTCTGGTCGAGAGAGCGGATATCTTCCGCTGTGCGCACGCCCGACTTCTTCCAGTCGGATAAGATGCGGTTAGCGTAAGGAAAGCTCGCCTGATGGGTGGCCAGCAGGGTCCGGTTGCAGGCCTCGATGATGATCTCCGTCTCAAAGCCCAGCGCGTTCCACCTTTTGATGTAATCCAGTTCCGCCGGGCCGGGGTTGCGGTTGATGCCAAACGCCTTCATGACCGGGAAAACATTCTGGGTATACTGACTGGACTCCTGTCTGGCTTTCTGAATGGTGTCAATGCCCTGCTGGAACCAGTTGATGGCCACGCTCTCCATGTAGCGGACGCTCTTTTTGCCCCGGCTGATGCAGTATTCGATGAGGTACTCCAGAAGCTCCGATGAAAACCGCAGGGAATCCGTGATATAGCAGAAGCTGTTCAGCTCCGAAGCGGACAGAGGGCGGCCGAAATAGGTCTCCGCCATATAGAGCGTCTGTTCCAGATCGGTGCCCTTGATGGACTGCTCGATGTCCGACATGCTGCGGTTCGTTTTCTCCGGCACCTGTGGCAGTGTGGGATAGGAATCACTGCCGCCGGCAGTGGCCTGCGCTGCGGCCTGGCCGTTTCCCGGGACGCCGTCCGCCGCCTGTCCGCCGCTTTTTGCGTCCGTCTGTGCCGTCTCGTCCTCCATCGCAAGGAGACCCTCCTTCTCCCAGTATTTGAGCGCGCGGAGGATATCTTTCCTCGTCAGCTCCAGCGTATCCGCCAGCTGATCGATCTCCACAGGAAGATTCTGGTTCATGAGCCGGAGGATCAGCAGATAAATCTTCACGTATTCTCCGTCCGCCCGGATCATGTAATGGTCTATGAATTCATTGGGGAGTATGGTTGTCGTATGATGCAGTGTGTTTTTCAGTGTAATTTTATCCATTGTCTTCACCCTCTTTATATGTGGATGCGCAGGGAAAGCAGACAGGCCGCGCGGGCGGCGAGCCTGCGCGAAAAGCGGGACTCCCGTGCGCATTGGTTCAGAGACTTGTTTTGGAACTTTATGATAGCATATTTGGAGGGAAAAATACAGGTGTTTTGTGCGGAGGATTGCACCGCGCGAAAGACGTCGGCATGCACGAAAAAACGTAGGCAGAGCTCAACCGCGCCATCCTCCGTTTGTGGATAAAATTGTGGACAACCGGGGGATATCCTGTGTGTAAGTGAAATGATAGGAAAATGTGGATAGTGTGGATAACTTTGTGGATAAATTGGGTCTTGACCTGCATTTAGGGGGTAATTCCGGGAAAAACTGGCTGAAAATTGCAAGATATAGGGGTAAAACGAAAAAAACCACGTGTGGATAAAATGTATACAGCGTGGGGATATGTTGAGAAAAGACGAGAAATGTAAAGTTCTTCCTGTGAATAATGTGGATAACTTTTTTATGGATTCTGCACAGGTATGCGATTTTGTTTGCTTCAGGGAAACGGAGGATGCAGAAAGGGTTAATTTTGGAAAACTGCATTGACGGTCGGTATGTTTTGCGATACCGTATACATATCAGAAAGGACAGTCTGCACTGTGTATACCGGGACGCTGCCCGGCAGAGTATCTGCCGGATGGCAGGCGTCTGCCATACAGGCACGGCAGTCATGCGGACAGTCTGCGAAAAGAAGGAGGGTACTTTTCATGAAGAACATATTGTTTGTGAACGCCTGTGTGCGGCCGGAGTCGAGGACGCGGCGGCTGGCGGAGGCAGTGCTTGCACAGATGGAAGGAAATGTGACGGAAGTCAATCTGGAGCGGGAGGCCATCCGGCCCCTTGACAAGGCGGGGCTTGCCGAGAGGGATGCCTGCAGCCGGGCCGGTGACTTTGACGCGCCGATCTTCCGGTATGCCAGACAGTTTGCCGGAGCCGATGAGATTGTCATCGCCGCGCCGTACTGGGACCTGATGTTCCCGGCCATGGTGCGGGCTTATCTGGAGGCGGTGACAGTGACGGGCGTGACATTTTATTATACGGAAAAAGGAATCCCGAAGGGGCTGTGCCGGGCGAAACGTCTTACTTACGTTACCACGGCGGGCGGCCCCATCGGGACGATGAACTTTGGATATGATTATGTAAAAGCACTGTGCGGCGCCTTCTACGGAATCCCGCAGACAGAGTGCGTGAAGGCGGAGCACCTCGATATCATCGGAAACGACGCCGAGGCAATTCTTTCCTGTGCCATTGCGAATGTGCGGGAGAGGCACTGGAAATAATGACTGGCGTTCTGCAAAAGTCTGCCGATATCCTCTGCCGTAACGCCGCAGGCAAGGTTTATAGGTTATCTCCGGAATCTATTTTTCCGCGGTTTTTGCCAGCAGTTCCTCGCCGACCTTTACCACGTCCCCGGCGCCCATGGTAATCAGCAGGTCACGGCCCTGTATGTGGGCGAGGAGATAGTCTTCGATCTCTTTAAAGGTCGGGAAGTAGTGGACGTCGCAGCCGGTGTCCTTCATCAGGTTCACGATATCCATGGAAGAGACCATGCCGGTGTCCGGCTCTCTGGCGGCGAAGATGTCAGCCAGGATCACGTGATCCGCATGGGAGAGCACCTCGGCGAACTGCGGCAGAAACGCTTTCGTTCTTGTATAGGTATGCGGCTGGAAGACAACCCACAGCTTATCATGCGGGTATTCTCTGGCCGCATTTAATGTTGCCTGGATCTCGGTCGGATGGTGGGCGTAGTCGTCGATGACGATGACGTCGCCGATGCGGCCCTTGTATTCAAACCGCCGGTGTGTTCCGGTGAAGGTCAGGAGTCCGGCAAGAATCTGCTCCATGGACAGTCCCATATCCCGGGCGCAGGCGATGGTAGCCAGGGAGTTCATCACATTGTGGACGCCCTTTACCCTGAGGGATACCCGGCAGATCTCCTCTCCGCGGATGACGAGGGTGTAGGAGCCGTTGCCCTCCTGGTCATAGGAGATCTCTCTGGCGGTGTAATCATTTTTGGCGTCGAGGCCGAAGGTGACGGCCTTCTGGGAAAGACCGGAGAGGATGTCCGCTGTGTGTTCCATGTCGCCGTTGATGATGATCAGCCCGTTCTTCGCGGTCTGGGAGGCAAAGACATGGAAAGAATGTTTGATGTCGTCGATATCTTTGAAAAAGTCCATGTGGTCTTCTTCCACATTTAATATGATGGAATAGAGCGGATGGAACTCCAGAAAGCTGTTGGTGTATTCGCAGGCTTCCGTCAGGAAGACGTCGGACTGGCCCACACGGATATTGCCGCCAATCTGGTCCAGCATGCCGCCCACACTGATGGTAGGGTCCATCTTTCCCTGCAGGAGGATGTCCGCCATCATGGAAGTGGTGGTCGTCTTGCCGTGGGTACCTGCCACGGCGATGGAGCGGGCATAGTTATCCATAATCTGACCGAGGAGGGCGGCCCTTGTCATCATCGGGAGACCCTTTGCCTTCGCGGCGGCGAACTCTTCGTTATCTTCATGGATGGCCGCCGTGTACACGACCAGGTCGATATCGTCGGTGATATTTTCCGCCCGCTGTCCGATGGCGACGCGGGCGCCGATGCCCTCAAGATGCGCCGTGATGTCGGAAGCCTTCATATCGGAGCCGGACACCGGAAAATGCCGGTCGATGAGCACTTCGGCAAGGCCGCTCATGCTGATGCCGCCGATGCCGATAAAGTGGATGTGTATTGGTGTCTGAAAGTCTATCTTGTACATTTTCTCTACCTCTGTTCTTATAAAATACTGCGCGCGGATACGCACGCGCATGGTGGTCTTCTATATGTCTCCGTTAGTATACCGCAGGAAAAACGGGGATTCAAGTGTTTCTCAAAAGTGACTTTTGTTCAGAAAGACGAAACAATGCTGAAAAATGCCGGAAAATGTTATCCTATAAAGGCAGTATGTATATAAAAATGGAAATTAAAATGTAAATATGGTACAAAATACATAAAAAAGATTAGGAAATGATTAATTTTTTGTGCTAAAATACTTTTAATTTAGAAGGTTGGGTGATATAATAGGCATATATGTGACAAAGGGGTGATTCTTTATGATAAAAAAAGAAATGATAGCTATGTTACTGGCTGGCGGACAGGGCAGCCGTCTCGGCGTTTTAACATCCAAGCTTGCAAAACCGGCGGTTGCGTTCGGCGGGAAGTATAAGATCATCGACTTTCCTCTGAGTAACTGTATCAATTCCGGTATTGACACGGTGGGCGTTCTGACGCAGTATCAGCCGCTCAGACTGAATCAGCACATCGGAATCGGTATTCCGTGGGATCTGGACCGCAATATCGGAGGCGTGACCATCCTGCCGCCTTACGAGAAAAGTGAGAATACGGACTGGTATACAGGAACGGCCAATGCCATATATCAGAACATGGAGTTCATGGAGTATTACCATCCGGATTATGTGATTATCCTGGGCGGAGACCACATTTACAAGATGGACTATGAACTTATGCTGGAGTTCCACAAGAAGAACGATGCAGCGATCACTCTGGCCACCTATGAAGTTCCGTGGGAGGATGCCAGCCGTTTCGGTCTTGTCATCACCGATGAGAACAATCAGATCACAGAGTTTGAGGAGAAGCCGAAGGAGCCGAGGAGCAACAAGGCGTCCATGGGTATCTACATCTTTAACTGGGATGTGTTAAAGGACGCGCTGGAGACACTGAAAGACCAGTCCGGCTGTGACTTTGGTATGCATGTCATCCCTTATTGTCATAAGAGAGGCGATAAGATCATGGCTTATAATTACCAGGGATACTGGAAGGACGTGGGAACGCTTTCCGCTTACTGGGAAGCCAACATGGAACTGATCGATATCATACCGGAGTTTAATCTGTACGAAGAGTTCTGGAGGATTTACACGAAGAATACGGTGCTTCCGCCGCAGTATTTCTCGGAGAATGCGAAGGTGAGCGGATGTATCGTCGGCGAGGGAACGGAAATATACGGTGAGATTTATAATTCTGTCATCGGTTCCGGCGTCACTGTGGAGGAGGGAGCCTTTATCACCAACTCCATCATCATGAACGGCACGGTAGTGAAGGCCGGCGCAAGAATCGAGAAGTCCATCATCGCGGAGAATTCGGAGATCGGCGAGAACACGGAACTGGGAGCCTTTGAGGAGGCACCGAACAAGTTTAAGCCGAATATTTACTGCGACGGTCTCGTGACCATCGGAGAAGGCTCCGTCGTTCCGGCAAATGTAAAGATCGGCAAGAATGTTGCCATCGTGGGCAAGACCACACCGGAGGATTACCCGAACGGTATTCTTGCAAGCGGTGAATCCATTTTCAGACAGTAAGGGCAGGTGACACAGATGAAGGCGATAGGTATTATTTTAGCAGGCGGTAACAATAAAAGAATTGGCAAATTATCCGACAAGCGGGCCATCGCGGCGCTTCCGATCGCGGGCAGCTACCGGGCCATTGATTTTGCACTGAGCAACATGACCAATTCCAGAGTCAATAAAGTAGCGGTATTCCCACAGTTTAACGCCCGTTCCTTAAACGAGCACTTAAGCTCCAGCAAGTGGTGGGATTTCGGAAGAAAGCAGGGAGGACTGTACGTTTTCACACCGACAGTCACCAAGGATAATAACTTCTGGTATCAGGGCACGGCGGACGCGCTCTACCAGAACATTGATTTTCTGAAAAAGAGCCATGAACCATACGTGATCATCGCGGCCGGCGATGGTGTGTACAAGCTCGATTACGGCAAGGTTCTGGACAGACATATCGAGAAGAACGCGGACATCACCGTGGTATATACCAAGATGTCCGACGCTGACGATGATCTGACCCGGTTCGGTATCCTGAAGCTGGATGAGAACGAGCGGATCGTGGACTTTGAGGAGAAGCCTCTCGTGGCGGAGACCAACAATGTTTCCATCGGCGTGTACATCATCAGAAGACGGCATCTGATTGAGATTCTGGAGCGCTGCGCCAAGGAAGATCGGCATGATTTTGTAAAGGACGTCCTTGTCCGTTATAAAAATGTGCGTAAGATCTACGGTTACAAGCTGGATACTTACTGGCGCAATATCGCCACCGTGGATTCCTACTACAGGACCAACATGGATTTCCTGAAGAAGGACGTGAGAGACTACTTCTTCAAAGAGTATCCGGATGTATACTCCAAGGTGGATGACCTGCCGCCGGCAAAATACAACGCAGGTTCCGATATCCGAAACAGTATCATTTCCTCCGGCTGTATCATCAACGGCAAGGTGGAGAATTCCGTCCTCTTCAAGGACGTTTACATCGGCAACAACTGTACCATCAAGAATTCCATCATCTTAAATGATGTGTACATCGGCGACGATTCTTACATTGAGAACTGTATCGTGGAGAGTCGCGACACCCTGCGTCCGGGCACCAACTATGTGGGCACCGACGGAGAGATCAAGATCGTAGTGGAGAAGAATGTCCGTTACATTCTGTAGCACTGCGGTACCCGCCGCGGCGGGTTTGGGGCAATTATATATTATTCTTCAGGAGGATTACTATACATGCAGATTACAGATATACGCATTCGCAGAATCGCGAAAGAGGGCAAAATGAAAGCGGTCGTATCCATCACGTTTGACAACGCATTTGTGGTGCATGACATCAAGATCATCGAGGGAGAGAAGGGTCTGTTCATCGCCATGCCGAGCCGCAAGGCTGCCGACGGTGAATACCGTGATATCGCCCATCCGATCAATTCCGAGACCCGCGACACCGTACAGTCCATGGTTCTTTCCCGTTACGAAGAGCTCATGGAAGAGGTGGAAGACGAGAATGGCGTGGTCGCAGAACCGGCCATGGAGGCGGTCATCTGACCATCGTCATACACGGACAAAAGCGGAGAGAAAATGTATATATGATAATATAAGAAAGAGGCGGCGCCCTGTGAAAGCAGGGCGTCGTTTTTTCCTGCCGCAGCGCACAGGAAAAATTATGGCAACAATGTTTTTTAACATTTATTTTGTGCAGATTGTGGTATAATCTGATTAAATAAAAATGGTGGTTGGCAATACTGCCGATGAAGTGATGATAAAAGGCAGACAGCGGCGGGCCGCAGACCGGCGCGGGAGGAGTTATGAGCGGATTTGTTGAATTAAAAAATGTAAAGAAAATATATCATATGGGAGAGGTGGACATCGAGGCTGCCGCCGGCATTGACTTTGAGATCGAGAAGGGGGAGTTCGCCGTCATCGTCGGTCCCAGCGGCGCGGGCAAGACGACGGTGCTCAACATCTTAGGCGGCATGGACACGGCCACGGAGGGAGAGGTGCTGGTGGACGGGCAGGATATCGCCGGATATTCCCGCAAGAAGCTTACCGCTTACCGCCGGGACGACATCGGATTCGTGTTTCAGTTCTATAACCTGATTCCCAATCTGACCGCTCTGGAAAATGTGGAGCTGGCCCTGCAGATCTGTCGGAATCCCATGGATGCCCGGGAAGTCATGCGGGAGGTGGGACTTGGCGACCGGATGGATAACTTTCCGGCGCAGCTCTCCGGCGGGGAGCAGCAGCGGGTGTCCATCGCCAGAGCGCTGGCGAAGAATCCGAAGCTTCTGCTCTGCGACGAGCCCACAGGAGCTCTTGATTATAACACGGGCAAGGCCATCCTGAAGCTGTTGCAGGATACCTGTCGGCAGAAGGGGATGACCGTGGTGCTCATCACTCACAACTCGGCCATCGCGCCCATGGCGGACCGGGTCATAAAGATAAAGAACGGAAGAGTATCGGATATGAGCGTCAACGCGCATCCGGTCTCTGTGGAGACGATCGAGTGGTAAGAGGAAAGACCCGCGGACAGGAAGGAACCTGTACGCTCAGGCAGCGGGCGGCATGAAAAGGTATATGGGACAGGGAGGTGCGGACAGCTCATGAAAAAGAAAGCCATGTGGAAAGATTTTTATATGGAGATTCGGAAGAGCCCGGGGCGTTTTCTGTCCATTTTGTTTATCGTGGCGCTGGGAGTCGCCTTCTTTTCCGGCATCCGGGCCTCGGAGCCGGACATGCGCATCACCGGAGACGCCTGGTTTGACAGCGAGAACCTGATGGATATCAAGGCTCTCAGTACATACGGCGTCACGGAAGATGACGTGGCGGCCTTTCAGGATCTGGATGGCGTGGAGCTGGCGGAGGGTTCTTACAGCGCGGATTTCCTCCACAACACGTCGGACGATCAGCGGGTGCTCCACGTGATGGGACAGCAGGAGAAGATGAATCGGATCGTGGTCTCGGAAGGAAGAATGCCGGAGAAGGTCGGAGAGTGCCTGGTGGACGATGCTTCGGATTATCAGATTGGTGATGAGATCGTGCTTTCCTCCGGGACGGAGGATCCGGTTTCGGATACGTTAAAGACCGATACATTTACTGTGACAGGGCGCGGCAATACTGCCGCCTATGTGTCCTTCGGCCGGGGCAGCGCGACCATCGGGACGGGCAATATCTACGCCTTTATGGTGGTGCCGCCAGAGACGTTTGCGCTTGATACATTTACGGAGGTATACCTCAGGGTGGACGGGGCCAAGGAACTGACGGCCTTTACCGACGCCTACGATGACGTGATCGAAAAAGTGCAGAACCGGGTGGAAGACTGCGCCGATGAGCGGGGAGTGATCCGGAAGGCGGAGATCGTGGAAGAGGCGGAAGAAGAGATCGCAGATGCGGAGAAGAATCTGGAAAAGGGGAAACGGAAGGCTGAGCGAAAGTTAAAAAAGGCAAAGGATAAGATCAAAGACGGACGGAAGCAACTGAAAGACGCGAAAAAAGAGCTGGAGGACGGCAAAGAGCAGATCGCTGAGGCCAAGGATACGCTTCGCTCTCAGCAAAAGAAGCTGGACAAATCCCTGAAAGAATATAAAGACGGGAAAAAACAGCTGAAAAAAGGCTGGAAGAAATACGAAAAGGGAAAGAAGAAGTTCGAAAAGAAGAAACCGGAGGCGGAAAAACAGATAGAAAGCGGCAAGGCGCAGTTAAAAACGCTGGAAGACCAGATCAGCGAGGATGAGCAGACTCGCCGGACGCTGCAAAAACAGATCGCGCAGCTGGAAAAAGCCATACAGGGCGCCGCGGGGCAGCAGACAGGCTTTGGTGCCGGACAGACCGGAGGGGACGCAGGGGCGGCGGCCGGTCTGCAGAAGCAGCTTACCCAGTTAAAAACTGCCGAGGCCGGCATGAATCAGAAGATCACTGCGGAAAAGAGCGGGTATACGCAGGCAAAGAAGAAGCTTGATAAGGCGGAAAAAGAACTGAGAGACGGCGAGAAGGAACTGGCTTCTTCCGAAAAGACGCTGAACGCGCAGGAGAAAAAGCTGGAAGCTGCGAAAAAACAGATCACGGATGGTCAGAAGCAGATTGATGACGCCTGGGTGGAGATCGCCGAGAGCGAGCAGGAACTGGCTGACGGTGAAAAAGAGATTGAGGATAACGAGAAAAAGCTGGCTGACGCGAAGGAAGATTATAAGGAGGGAAAACGGGAAGCCGAGGAAGAGATCGCCGACGGCGAGAAAGAACTGGCTGATGCCAGGCAGGAGCTGGCGGATCTGGAAGATTCAAAATGGTACGTTTATGACAGAACGGCCCTCATAGAAAACAGCAGCTTCGGCGAGAATGCGGAACGGCTTGGAGCCATTGGCCGGGTGTTCCCGGTGCTTTTCTTCCTGGTGGCGGCGCTGATCAGTCTGACCAGCATGACCCGTATGGTGGAAGAACAGCGCACTTCCATCGGCACCATGAAGGCGCTGGGATATGGACAGCTGGATATCGCGTTTAAATATCTGGGGTATGCTTTGCTGGCCACTCTTGGCGGCAGTATCCTCGGCGTCCTTTTTGGAGAAAAGGTCTTTCCGTATATCATTATTTATGCCTATGGTATCCTGTATCCGAACCTGCCGCAGATTCTCGTGCCGTACGACTGGGGGTACGGATTCATGGCGTCGGGAATCGCCATTTTCTGTACCATGTTTGCCACCTTCTTCTCCTGCTGGAGAGAACTGGGCGCGCAGCCATCGGTGCTCATGCGTCCGCCTGCGCCGAAAAACGGCCGCCGGGTATTTCTGGAGCGCGTCCGCATCGTGTGGAACCATCTGAATTTTACCTGGAAATCAACCATCCGCAATCTGATGCGGTATAAAAAACGTTTCTTTATGACCATATTTGGTATCGGCGGCTGCATGGCCCTCATGCTGGTGGGCTTCGGCCTGAAAGACTCCTGCTATGAGATTGCCACCCTGCAGTACGACGAGATCCAGTTCTATGACGCCAGCGTCTATCTGGAAGAGGACGTCACCGAAGAAGAGAGGGACCGCCTGCATCAGATTCTCAGCACGGAAAATGGCGTGGAGCGGTACATGGATGTGGAAATGCAGAACCTCACCCTGATCAACGACGAGGGAACCGAGAGGGAGACTTACGAATGTGTCTTCCCGGCTTCCGAGGAAGAGACGGCACGTTTCGTGGACTTCCACGACAGAAAGACGAAAGAAACCTATACGCTCTCCGATAACGGCGTGATCTTAAGCGAAAAAACAGCCAAACTGCTGGACGTGGAAGCCGGAGATACGGTCTACATCAAAGATGAGGACGAAGGCAACAAGCCGGTACGCATCGATCATATCTGCGAGAATTACCTCGGCCACTACATGTACATGACGCCGGCGTACTATGAGACCGTGTACAAAGAAGCGCCGGAATATAACAGTATTCTGTTTATCATGGAAGACGACGGAACCGACACACAGTCAGTGGTACAGATGCTGTCCGATGCCGCCGGAGCCGTTACAGAGGAAGCCGCTTCCGAAGAAAAAGAGACAGCCGCACCGGGACAGGATTCGCCGGAGCAGCGGCTGGAGGACGTGGGCAAAACGCTTCTGCAGGAAGACAGCGTGTTGAACGTAAGCTATACCAGCGATCTCGAACAGCAGCTGGACGACATGCTGCGAAGCCTCAACCTGGTCATCATCGTTCTTATCATCTCCGCCGGAATGCTGGCCTTCGTGGTGCTCTACAACCTGAACACCGTCAACATCGCCGAGCGGAAACGGGAGCTTGCCACCCTCAAAGTGCTGGGCTTTTACGACCTGGAAGTGGCCGAATACGTTTACCGGGAGAACATCCTTCTCACCTTCATCGGCGCAGCCCTGGGCTGCGGCCTGGGCAAGGTGCTCCACCTGTTCATCATCCAGACGGTGGAAGTCGACTCCGCCATGTTCGGCCGTATCATCCACGGCACCAGTTACCTGTACAGTCTGGTGTTTACCGTGCTGTTTTCGCTGATCATCAACGGAATGATGTACTTTAAGCTGAAGAAGATTGATATGGTGGAATCGCTGAAGAGTGTGGAGTAAGGCGGGCGCATCGCCTGATCATCCTGGGCAATACCATCTGCAAAAAAGGTAGACCGGCAAATTGATGAATGTACATTTACAGAGGAGGACAGCGATGAAATTAAAAAATATTTTAATCGTAGTAAAAGACATGGAAAGAGCAAAGCGATTTTATCATGACCTGTTCGGTCTTGACGTGATACTCGACAACGACGGAAATGTGATGCTGACCGAAGGGCTGGTGCTGCAGGACGAAAAAATCTGGACGAAATTTCTGGGAAGAGAAATCATCCCGAACAGCAACTCCTGTGAGCTGTACTTTGAAGAAAATGACATAGAAGCATTCGCGGCAAAACTGGAAAAACTATATCCATCCATTCAATATGTCAACCGTCTCATGACCCATAGCTGGGGCCAGAAAGTGCTCCGCTTTTATGACCCGGACGGCAATCTGATCGAAGTGGGGACGCCGCAGCGTTAGAGTTCTCTGGGGCATAGAAAAGCCCCAGTGTTGCAGCACTGGGGTTTTCGTTTTGGTAGTCAAGTTCCATGGACTACTCACTTCACTTTGCCTATCGGCATCATAGCATATGCAAAAAATCATTTCAATATATTTTTTACCAGCTCCAGCACATTTCCCTATATGAGAAAATGGAATTTGTCCGGACAGAAAGGTACAATTCCAATGACAGGGCAAATGTCTTTATGGTATACTATCTAAAATGAAGAGTATTGATATATTGAGACGATTTTATAAAATATTTATATTTATTCAGCAGGAGGAAGAGCA
>DXEQ01000288.1 GCA_019114885.1 Candidatus Anaerobutyricum stercoripullorum | reverse complement strand
GTGGATACGGACAACTTTGTGGTCAAGGCAGGCGTACGGACCTTTGAGGCGGCCGCCTATCTGCGGCGGGCCGGCGCCGATGTGACGAGAGTCCGGAAAATGTTCCGGGAGGATATGGACAGCTGTAAGATTCGCTCCGATATCATCAACCGGGCGGAAGTATATTACGATGAATTTGCCATCTCAACCTTTGACGGGAGAGAGGTGGACGGTGCGACAGTGATCGGGGCCAAGGCGGCCAACGCTCTGCTGGATGTGCAGGGCATCCGGGGAAGCTTTGTGGTGACACAGCTTGCCGGCTGTATTTATATCAGCGCCCGTTCCATTGATGACTTAAATGTACAGATCATCATGGAGAAGTTCGGCGGCGGCGGCCATCTGACGGTGGCGGCGGCACAGCTTACGGACAGAACCATGGGAGAGGCTGTCAATGATCTGAAGAACCTGCTGGCGTCCATGCGGCAGGAAGGAGATATCTAAGGAGGACAGAAAGATGAAAGTGATTTTATTAGAAGATGTGAAGGCCCTGGGCAAGAAGGGCGATATGGTAGAGGTAAACAACGGATACGCCAGGAACTTTATCCTGCCGAAGAAGCTGGGTGTGGAGGCCACAGGCAAGAATGTCAACGACCTGAAGCTGCAGAAGGCGCATCAGGATAAGGTGGCGGCAGAGCAGCTGGCAGCGGCAAAGGAACTGTCCGCGCAGATCGCGGAACTGTCTGTTGAAGTGAAGATGAAGGTGGGCGAGGGTGGAAAGACCTTCGGCGCCATCTCCACCAAGGAGATCGCGGCGGCAGCCAAAGAACAGCTGAATCTGGAGCTTGACAAGAAGAAGATCTCCGTGGATGAACCGATCCGGAGCCTGGGCGTGCACAATGTAAAGATCAAGCTGCACCCGAAGGTGACGGCGACACTCAAAGTAAAAGTATCAGAGATGTAAAACACCCGGGTTCACCCGCGGCGTGCGCGAGTGCGCCGCGGGTGAACCCGACAGATGATAGAGATGTGATGATATGCCGACCGTAGACGAGAATTTTATCAAACGAATACAGCCCCACAGCGAGGAAGCGGAGAAATCCGTGCTGGGTTCCATGCTGATGGACCGGGACGCCATCGTGGAGGCGGAAGATATTCTG
Source organism: Candidatus Anaerobutyricum stercoripullorum (assembly GCA_019114885.1). Lineage (GTDB taxonomy): Bacteria > Bacillota > Clostridia > Lachnospirales > Lachnospiraceae > Anaerobutyricum > Anaerobutyricum stercoripullorum. The sequence continues at coordinate 13,608 of DXEQ01000288.1, read as the reverse complement.
GTGAAGGAGGACTTTTACCAGAGGCAGTATGGCATCCTCTTTGAAGCCATGGTGGAGCTTTATCAGGAGGGCAAACCGGTGGATCTGATCACCCTGCAGGATAAGCTGAAGGAGAAGGATGTGCCGGAAACCCTGTCCAGTCTGGACTTTTTCCGGGAACTGGTGGACATCGTTCCCACCTCCACCAATGTCCGGCAATATGCGCAGATCGTCCATGACAAGGCAACACTCCGGGCCCTCATCAAGGTGACGGAGGACATCGGCAATGCCTGCTATCTGGGCAAGGAGGAGACGCCGGCTATTCTGGAGAAGACGGAGAAGGAGATCTTCGGACTGCTGCAGAACCGGAACCGCATGTCGGACTTCGTGCCGATTCAGGAGATCGTGCTCAATTCTCTCAATGCCATTGAGGACGCGGCCAGGACGAAGGGACGGGTCACCGGTATCGCCACCGGCTTTACGGAGCTTGATTATAAGCTGACCGGTCTGCATCCGGCGGAGCTGATTCTTGTGGCGGCCAGACCGGCCATGGGAAAGACGGCGTTCGTTCTGAATATTGCCCAGTATGCGGCGTTCAAAGACAATCACGCGGTGGCCATGTTCAGTCTGGAGATGTCCAAGGAACAGCTGGTCACGAGATTGATGGCGTCGGAATCCATGGTGGATTCCCAGCAGATCCGTACCGGCGATCTCAGAGATTCCGACTGGGAGAAGCTGCTGGAAGGCGCGGCCCTCATCGGCAATTCGAAGCTGATCATCGACGATACGGCTTCCTCCCTGGCGGAGATCCGTTCCAAGTGCAGGAAGTATAAGCAGACCTATGATATTGACATGGTCGTCATCGACTATCTGCAGCTGATGAGCGGCAGCAATACGAGAAGAAATGAGTCGAGGCAGCAGGAGATTTCGGAGATATCCCGTGCCCTCAAGGTGCTGGCGAGGGAACTGAATATCCCGATCGTCGCCCTGTCACAGCTCTCCCGTGCGGTGGAGGCCAGACAGGATCACCGTCCGATGCTCTCGGACCTTCGGGAATCAGGAGCCATTGAGCAGGATGCCGACGTGGTCATGTTCCTGTACCGGGATGAATATTATAATCCGGACACGGAAAAAAAGAATATCGCGGAGGTCATTGTGGCCAAGCAGAGAAACGGTGCCACCGGCAGCATTGAGCTTGTCTGGCTGGGCCAGTACACGAAGTTTGCCAACAAGGAGCGGATTCAGTAGAATTCCGCTCCTTTTGTCTGTTTTTAGAGGACGAATACCGTTGAGAATTCATTTGAAGCCTTGTTATACTGTAGCTATACATGAGGCTGCCGCCGTTCTCCCTTCGGGAGGCAGATGTCAGACAGGCCTCTCCAAATATAGTGTGACAGGAGCGATAGAATATGAAAGAAAAACGATATTCCATCTCGGAGGCTTCCAGACTGCTGGAGGTGGAGAACCACGTCCTCCGGTACTGGGAGGAAGAGCTGGAACTCAATATCCCGAGAAATGAGCTGGGACACCGCTATTACAGAGAAGAGGAAATACAGCTGTTAAACTGTATCAAGGAACTGAAGAAAAAAGGGTTTCAGTTAAAGGCGGTAAAAGAGGTGCTGCCGGATCTGGAACAAAAAAAGCTCATAGACGTACATAAGCTTCTGGCAACCCAGGTGGAACTGGAGAGTCTGGGCATCACCGAACAGGAAGAAGGAGAACAGCCACGCAGTCACACAGACGGCGATATGAGAGCGGAGGAAGAGGACAGGCCGCATGGCCGCAGCGGCAGAATGACCGCGCCGGGAGAAGAATCGGATTCCGGGAAACCGGAGGAAGAAGAGAACACCGGAGCAGAAACCGGCGGAAAGATGGCGGGCGGCAAGATCATCTCCATGCGCAAGCCGGAAGAATCCCCGCAGATGCCTCCGGCGCAGCGGGAGACGCAGACAGTCTCCATCCGCGATAACGAAGAAAAGATGCGGGAATTTGAGTCCATCATGGGCCGCATCATCGGAAAGGCGCTGGCGGAGCAGGCGGAGAATTTAAGCGACGTCATCGGTGACCGGATCAGCAATCGCGTGATCCGGGAGGTGGATGATGTGATGGAAGAAAGAGAGGAAAGAGAGGAAGCCCGGTTTAAGAAACTGGATGAAGCCATCCGCAGTCACCAGAAGGCCCGGCAGGAGATCGCGGCGGCAAAAGACGAGGGAGGGCGCAGAAAGAGCCGCTTCTTTCGCAAAAATAAAAGAAAGATCTGAGGTGGCAGGAAGCGCCTGCGCGGGCAGGAAGAAGAAGATAAAAGCGGCGCCTGTGCAGGAAAAACGAAAAAAAGAGCAGGAAGCGCCTGCGCGTGTTCCGCATGCAGCGGTTTTCCATGACATGAAAATAACATGAAAAAAGAGTGCCTGTGAAAACAGACACTCTTTTTGCCGTCCGCGAAGGACGGGATCATATCTAAGACTCGCTGTCCGCGTATCCTGTCAGAAATTATTCCTGGCTGATAGCACCGGATGGGCAAGCGCCTGCGCATGTTCCGCAGTCGATGCAGGAATCAGCGTCGATCTCATATTTGCCGTCGCCAGCGCTGATAGCGCCAACTGGACATTCGCCCTCACAAGTTCCACAGTTGATACATTCATCAGAAATTACGTATGCCATTGGTAGATCCTCCTTTAAGTTTAGATTATTTAGATTATCACAAAACTCTCTTGTTCTGTATTCCTTATTTTATACTAGTTTACCGGCAATATCAAGCACAATTCCATGAAAACTTCTGGTAAAATTGTATTATTTTCAAAGCAAAAGGGGCAGTTATTACATTTCTCGCATTAATTATGAAGAATTCCCGTACAGGGTTGCCATGCCCAGAGTTATCCAGTATAATAGGAAAGGTAAAAAAGGTGTTTTACTCTCTAATAACATGAATTTTAGCAGACAAAAGGGGGAGTTTGATGTGGAACCCGGATGGGGATAAAAGAACAGGGAGAATGATGATCGCGGCTGTGATCCTTGTCTGCCTGATCCTCACAGCGGTGATATTTTCTTTTGTCGTCCTTCAGAAAAGACATGAGGAGGCCATCTCAGCGGCCGCCGACACGGAAGGGCAGACGGAAGTCACCATAAAGATCGGACAGGCGAAAAAGGAGGAGCCGGAAGAAGAAAAAGAGGAAGATGCAGCCGGGGAGACCGGAGAGAGTCCGCTGGCTGTGGAGGACGCGGAACCGGAGATGGAGAGCGTGTATCTGGTCAAGGGAAAGGATACCGGTTCCAATCCGTATGAGAAGGCGGATCATCTGGCCTACACGGACAGCGTCCGTTATACCACGGAAGAGTTGTCGTGGCTTGACTCCTACGGGCTGTGTATCACCCGCAATGAGATCTACGCCCGCCACGGAAGGATGTTTAACGATCAGGATATCCAGGATTATTTCAACCGGCAGGACTGGTACGTGGCCCAGACCGCATCGGCAGATTTTGATGACTCGGTCTTAAATGAGGTGGAACTTTATAATGTGGAGCTGATCCATTCCTATGAGCTGCAGCAGGGGTATTGATCCTGTGGCGTGATGGCGGTAGCGGCGTCCGGACTTTAGAAACAGTGGGAGCAGGCGCTGCTTCGTCCAGGGCTATTTTGGAGGAAGAATTATGGGTAATGTCTATGTGAAGGACGCCGGGGATTTTTCTTCGGCGGACCAGAAGAATCTGGGACTGTACTTTGAGGAAAGAAAACGGGGACTGGCTGTCTTTTTTCCGGGCATCGGGTATCACACCGATAAGCCTCTTCTCTATTACGGCAAGAAGCTGGCCGCGGCATACGGCTGTGAGATCATGGAGATGAGTTACGGGGAGCTGCCGACCCATATCAAGGGGAATCACGAGAAGATGATGGCGGCCTTTGAAAAGGGACTTTCCCATGTGACGAAGCAGCTGGAGCAGGTGGATTTCTCCCGCTATGAGAAGGTTCTCTTCGTATCCAAGAGCATCGGCACGGCGGTGGCCGCCGCTTACGCGATGAAGAACCGCATCGATGCCCTGCACATTTACTATACGCCGGTGGAGGAGTCCTTTCAGGTCATCGGCACGGAGGGCGTCGTCTTTCACGGCACGGCGGACCCGTGGGCGCGGACCGATGTGATCCGGCAGGCCTGCGAGGAAAGAGGACTGCCTCTGTATCTCACGGAGGGAGCCAATCATTCCCTTGAGACAGGAAATGTACAGGAAGACCTTAAGAATCTGGAACAGATCATGCGGGTGTCGGAAGAATATATCCGACGGGGAATGTCCCGTATGTGATGAGAAAAAGAAGCCCCTCCGGCTCATGTCAGTTGACATGGCCCGGAGGGGTTTTTGCGTGGTGTGAAACTGTGCAGCGGCGGATGAAAAGATATCGCCAGCGCGGCCACATGCGGCGTGAAACTGCGCAGCGGCAGAAGAAAAGATATCGCCAGCGCGGCCACACCCGGCGCGAAACCGCGCAGCGGTGAATCACCTACTTCCGGGATACGAAGGCCGGCAGGCCGTCCTCTCCCAGAGGGACGTCCACCTTGCCCTGAATCAGCGGGCGGGCGTAGGCGATGAACTCTTCCGTCACGTCGGTACCGTCGCTGCTGATCCAGGAGAGCGGCACGGTCTTTTCTTTGTTGCACACTTCCGTCACGTCCACGAGATTACATTCCATCGCGTAGGAACCATCGGCGGTCTCTTTCCGGAGGAAAGCGACCATCTTGCCGGTCTCGCCCTGAAGGGCGGCGTTGACGCCGAAGGCTCCGGCGGCAGCGGCTTCCTGCTGGTCTGTGGCGGAGAGCATGGAGGAGGAGCAGCGCTGGCTCACGTTGAATTCCACGGAGCGGGCCTTCACGCCAAGACGGGAGCGGACCAGATTCTCCAGATACTTGCCGCAGCCGGCCAGCATCTTATGACCGAAGGTGTCGGTGCCCACGGAACTGTCGTATTCGCAGAGGAAGACACCGTCCCGGTCGTGGATTCCCTCCGATACGCAGACGATCACATTGCAGTTCTTCTGCAGGCAGCTGTTGACCTTTGCCAGGAATTCTTCCGGGTCAAAGGCGGTCTCCGGCAGATAGATGAGCATCGGGTTGTCGCCGGTGTATTTCCGGGCCAGAGCGGCGGCTGCTGTCAGCCAGCCGGCGTGGCGGCCCATGATCTCGATGATGGTGACGGACTCCTTCTCATAGACGTTGGCATCCAGAACGATCTCGCGGACGGTGGAAGCCACGTATCTTGCTGCGCTGCCGTAACCCGGCGTGTGATCGGTCTGCACCAGATCGTTGTCGATGGTCTTCGGCTGTCCGATGATGCGGATGTCACTGCCGATGGAGGCGGCGTAACGGGAAAGCTTGCTCACCGTGTCCATGGAATCGTTGCCGCCGATGTACTGGAAGTAACCGATATTCATCTCCTCAAACTTCTTGAAAAGCTGCGGGTAGACCGGGTCTTCCAGAGACTCCGGCAGCTTGTAGCGGCAGGAACCAAGGTAGGCGCCCGGTGTGTATAAAAGAGCATCCAGCTTATCGCCCGGGAGCACCTGCTCAAAATCAAGAATCGTATCGTTGAGAAAACCTTCGATACCATTTTCCATACCGTAAATGTGGTCGATGTCGCCGGGATGGCGGCGCGCCTCAGAGACAACGCCGTAAAGGCTGCTGTTGATGACTGCTGTTGGACCGCCGGACTGTCCGACGATGAGATTTTTACCTGACATAGCTTCCTCCTTATTGGGTGATGTATGTATAGCGATGATGTATACATAGCAGTAATTGTTTTCTGTTATTATACTATAGGAATAAAATGCTGTCTATTTGAAGCGGTCAGAAATTTTGTAAAAGATGTTTTGTATAAAATGCATGAAAAAACTATTGAAATCTGACGGAAGAAGAGTTATAATGACTAAGAAATGAAAATGAGTCTTCAGGGCGGGGTGCAAGTCCCCACCGGCGGTAATCACAACAGGATCTGGCTGTCTGTTTTTTTTGGCGCGGAGTCGCCAAAAGGAAGGATGGCGGGAAGAATTATAAGATTCCGGTTTGTGCGAGCCCGCGAGCCGAAAGGCAGGATTCCGGTGAGATTCCGGAGCCGACGGTATAGTCCGGATGGTAGAAGATGGTTCTATTTGTTGTATGCGTGGTTTTTTGCCGCGTGTATTTATATGGCGCTGATAAGCCCTGAGATTGACTGCACATGACAGTTGGTTTCGGGGCTTCTTTTTTTAGAAAGGAAGAATAAATGATGCAGGGAGCGGAAGAACAATACATGCGAAGGGCCATTGCCCTGGCCAGACGGGGCAGCGGCCATGTGAATCCCAATCCCCTGGTTGGGGCGGTGATCGTCCGGGACGGGGAGATCCTGGGAGAAGGCTGGCATGAACAGTACGGGGGACTCCATGCGGAGCGGAACGCCATCGCCCACGCGAAGGAGGCGGGGCATGATCCTGGTGGCAGCACGATTTATGTGACGCTGGAGCCCTGTTGCCATTACGGGAAGACGCCGCCGTGCACGGAGGCCATCCTGGAAGCGGGCATCGCCAGAGTGGTGGTCGGCTCCGACGACCCCAACCCGCTGGTGTCGGGGAAGGGATTCTCCATGCTGCGGGAGCACGGGGTGGAAGTGACGACACATTTTCTGAAAGAGGAGTGTGATGCTGTCAACGAGGTATTCTTCCATTATATTCAGAAAAAGACGCCCTTTGTGGCCATGAAATACGCCATGACCATGGACGGGAAGATCGCCTGTTATACGGGGGACTCCCGGTGGGTGACCGGGGAGGAAGCCCGGGCCCATGTGCAGACACTGCGCAATCATTACCGGGGCATCATGGCGGGCATCGGGACGGTGCTTTCTGACGATCCGACGCTGAACTGCCGCATGGAAGGCGGCCGGGACCCGGTGCGGATCATCTGTGACAGCCACCTGCGGATTCCGATGGAGTCCAAACTGGTGCGGACGGCGGGGGAGCAGCCGCTGATCGTGGCCTGCCTGCCGGGAGCGGACGGGGAGAAGGCGTCCCGTCTGCGGGAGAGCGGCGCGCAGGTCTGGGAGATACCGGCAGCCGGGAAAGAGGCCGGGAATGTGGGGATTGATTTACATTTCCTCATGAAGCGGCTGGGAGAAGAGCAGATAGACGGCGTCTTACTGGAAGGCGGCGGTATCCTCAATGAGAGCGCGCTTCGGGCGGGCATCGTGTCAAAGGTGTATTGCTATCTGGCGCCGAAGATTTTCGGCGGCGCCGACGCGAAGACGCCGGTGGAAGGCCGGGGCGCGGTGCTGGCGAGGGACGCCTGGCAATTTACGCAGACCGGCATGAGCCGTTTCGGGCAGGATATCCTTCTGGAATATAAGAAGATCTGAGGGAGCGCAAGGAGAAAAAGAACAGAGAGAGGAGCGAGGCCATGTTTACTGGCATCATAGAAGAAGTGGGCAGGGTGAAAAATATAAAGATGGGCGCCAGCTCCGCCATCATCACCATACAGGCCGATAAAGTGATGGAGGATATCCATCTGGGCGACAGTATCGCCATGAACGGCGTGTGCCTGACCGTCACATCCTTTGACAGGAACAGCTACAGCGTGGATGTGATGCACGAGACCCTGCGACGGACCAATCTGGGCGGCTTAAAAAGCGGCAGCCGGGTGAATCTGGAGCGGGCTATGGCAGCGGACGGAAGGTTCGGCGGACACATCGTGGCGGGACATATCGATGATATCGGCACGATCACATCCATGGAGAGGGACGACAACGCCGTGTGGGTCACGGTGCGGACGACAGCGGCGGTCCTGCGCTATATCGTGGAGAAGGGTTCCATCACCATAGACGGCATCAGCCTGACGGTGGCCAGGGTGGATGACAAAAGTTTTGCCGTGTCGGTGATTCCGCACACGGGGGCGGAGACCACTCTGCTGGAGAAAAAACCGGGGGATACGGTCAATCTGGAGACAGACATGGTGGGAAAATACGTGGAAAAGCTGTTAAAGAGCGAGCCGGAAGAAGAGAAAGCACAGTCCGGTATCACCATGGATTTTCTGCGGAGCCATGGATTTTGAGACAAAGCATACAGCCCGATACAGGGTCGATCATACAAGGAGGGGAAAACAATGCAGACATTTCAATTTAACACCATAGAAGAAGCGCTGGAAGATTTCCGGCAGGGGAAGATGGTCATTGTGGTGGATGACGGCGACGCGGAGAACGACGGCGCGCTGGCGGTGGCAGGACAGTTTGCCACACCGGAGGCGGTGAACTTCATGCTGAGCCACGGCAGAGGACTTATGACCATGCCGATTTCCGAGGAGATCGCCGGAAAGATCGGCGTGGCGGAACTGATCTGGGAGAACCGGGAGCTGTCCCGGTCTACGGCGACGGTGACCATCGACAGCGTGCATGTGTCTGTCGGCGTATCGGCGGCGGACCGTTCGCAGACGGTGATGGAGGCGGCCGCAGAGGGGGCTTCGCCGGATGGCTTCCGCCGGCCGGGCAGCATCGTGCCGAAGGTGGCGCTGCAGGGAGGTGTGTTAAAGCGCACCGGATTTACGGAGGCCACCGTGGATCTGGCCGTGATGGCGGGGCTGCGTCCGGTGGGACTGCGCTGCGGTATCCTCGATGAGGACGGGGCCGTGGCGAGAGTGCCGGGTCTGATGGAGTTCGCGAAAGAATATGGCCTTAAGATTATCACCATCGCGGATATGATCCAGTACCGCCGGAGAACGGAGAGTTTTGTGAGCTGTGAGGCCGAGGCAGATTTTCCGACCCATTACGGACATTTCCGGATTTTCGGCTATGTGAACAAATTAAACGGCGAGCACCATGTTGCCATTGTAAAAGGAAATGTGGCGGACGGCGAGCCGGTACTGTGCCGGGTACATTCCGAGTGTCTGACCGGAGACGCCCTCGGTTCCAGACGGTGCGACTGCGGACAGCAGTATGCGGCGGCCATGCGGATGATCGAGAAGGAAGGGCGCGGCGTGCTCCTCTACATGCGTCAGGAAGGGCGCGGCATCGGTCTGATCAACAAGCTGAAAGCGTATGAGCTGCAGGATCAGGGAATGGACACGGTGGAGGCCAATATCGCGCTGGGATTCCCGGAGGATCTGCGGGATTACGGTATCGGCGCGCAGATTCTGGCGGATCTGGGTATCCACAAGCTGCGGCTCATGACCAATAACCCGGCCAAGGTGGTGGGCCTGTCCGGTTACGGCATCGAGATTGTGGAGAGGGTGCCGATCATCATTGAGGCCAATGAGGACGATTTCTTCTACCTGAAGACGAAGCAGGAGAAGATGGGACATTACACAAAATATTAAAATCAGGAGGGAAAAAACATGGGAGTCAACGTATTTGAAGGAAAAGTGGTAGGCGGAGAGGAGAGAGTCGGTATCGTCTGCGCCAGATTTAATGAATTTATCGTATCCAAGCTGCTGGGCGGCGCCATCGATGGTCTGGTGCGTCACGGCATGAAGGAAGAGAACATCGATGTGGCATGGGTGCCGGGCGCTTTTGAGATTCCGCTCATCTGTGAGAAAATGGCGAAGTCCGGCAAGTATGACGCGGTCATCGCTCTGGGCACGGTCATCCGCGGCGCCACCAGCCATTACGATTATGTATGCAACGAGGTATCCAAGGGTGTGGCTCAGGTGGGCCTTTCTTCCGGTATTCCGGTGCTCTTCGGCATCGTGACCACCGAAAATATCGAGCAGGCCATCGAGCGCGCGGGAACCAAGGCCGGCAACAAAGGCTATGACTGCGCACTGGGAGCCATCGAGATGATCAATCTGATCAAGGAGATTGAGAAATAAGCCCCTTGCCATTTTCAGATTCGTGTATTATACTATAAGACACATTCAGACGCGACCTTATCCGCGAACCGGCGGATGTGAAGCCGGTTCAGGCGGGAGAGACAGGCCGCAGCACAAACAATACAGGAGGAATCAGTTATGGCAGCTCAGGTTGTTACAAAGAATACATTGATTGGCGAGATGCTTCAGATGGACATGGGAATCGCAGCCATCTTAATGGCAGCAGGTATGCACTGCGTAGGATGCCCGTCTTCCGCCATGGAGAGTCTGGAAGAGGCATGTATGGTTCACGGCATGGACGCGGACCAGGTGCTGAAACGGATCAATGACTATCTGGCTAACAAAGAGAAATAATACAGGCAATCAAAAAAGCGTCGTCCGCAGCGGACGGCGCTTTTGTTTTTTGGGTTTTAATTCAGCAGGTTCAGTGTTTCCAGTGCATTTTCCCGGAACACGGCCTGAAAATGTTCCTCAAAATAAGAGAGGGTGGAGTAGGAGGAGCTGACGGCCTTTCCGTAGTCGGAGGCGATAACGCAGGCCCGCCTGAACAGATCCGGCTCACACTCGCTGCGCAGTAGGAACAGGTAGTAAGTCTGGCTGGCCGCGTCCTTGTAAAGGCGGCTCTCTCCGGTGTAAAACGGGGTCAGGAAGGCGCTGAGCCTTGTGACTGTATCCAGATCGGAGAAGGCGTAGAGCTGATGGTTCCGCTTCTTTTTGGCGGATTCCTGCTTCTTCTTGAGGACTTCTTTTTTGGCCTGCGCGATGGCCTGGGTGAACGGGGCGATCAGGTCCAGGGCCTCGTCGGCCGCCTGCCGGATGTTTTTGTCGGTGATCTCACCGAAATGCAGTCCCTCCTCCTCGTCATCATCGAAGGAGGACGGCTCCTCATACACCTCGGAGTCGCTCAGACTGTTCTCAAAGTCGTCAGAATACTCATCCTCGAACTCTTCATCGTCGAAAGGACTGGAAAAGCGGGAGAACCGGGTGTCCAGTTCGTCCGGGTCTTCCACCTTGGTGACCACGAGAACGAGGCAGTCATTGGAGATTGGGATCGCCTCGATCATGAGAGGAATATTTTCTGCTTCAAAACCGAGCTCAATGGATGCCTGCTGGATCATGTCGCGGAACAGAGCCCGCGCCTTGGCGGAGCCGTAAGCCAGCTCGGAAAGCCGGAGTTCCCGTTTCTCCAGATCGGATTTATTTAATGTACATCGTATCTGATTGTCATTTAATTTCTCTAATTTCATGAATTCACTTCCTTCTTAAATTATCAGGATACATGGAGACCGCTTTCCTGTGCCCGCGATGGGACAGGAATATGTGGTGTGTATAGTATAAACATTATTCTGAGAACTGTAAAGTGTTAAAATCACCCACACTTCAGTAAATGTACACATTTTCACAGGGAATTCACAAAATGTAAAGCAAATATATGGTAAAATGATATCTATCATAGTAATATGATAGAAGAAGCCGGAATAAAAACAGGCAAGCAGACGTAAAGGAGGACCTGCCCGGGCGGGCAGGAGCGGCCGGAGCGGCCCGCGGCCAAAAAAGGCGGCGGCCTCCCGCATCAGGAGTAGAGGTACTGCATGATCCCCATAGCAATTGCGAAAGCAGCCTTTTCCTGAATGGCCTCATCCGTGATCATCCCGGCTTCGGAAGGATTAGAGAGAAAGCAGACCTCTGCAATGACGGTGGGGACGGGATTGTCCCGCAGAAGATAGTAGTCGGAGTTGGGTTTGATTTCTCTCTTATTTTCTTCCCCGGTCAGATCCCGGGTCTGGGCCTGTATGAGAGAGGCCAGCCGCTGACTCTGTTCGTTGCCGGCCTGATAAAAGACCTGCGCGCCGTGCTGGGCGCTGTCCGGGTAGCTGTTCTGGTGGATACTGACCGCGCAGTCGGGGTTTTGCGACAGGATCTGCTCCTTCCGGTTCTTAAGATCGCTGGCCTTCTTTCCGGAAGCTTCCGGATCTGCCAGACTGCGGTCGGTTTCCCGGGTCAGTACGGTATGGATGCCGTTTTGCTCCAGAACCCGGCGGCATTTTAGCGCGATGGACAGATTGATATCTTTTTCCATGACGCCGGAGGCGCTGACCTTTCCAGGGTCTTCCCCGCCGTGGGCCGGATGCCGGATGCGCGGGCGGCAGTGCCGCTATTCTGATTCCTGAATAGCGTCGTAGCCGGTCTCGCCGGTCCGGATCTTGAGAGCGGTCTGGATGGCGTAGGTGAAGATCTTGCCGTCGCCCACTTCGCCGGTGTAGGCGGCTTTCCGGATGGCTTCCACGGTTTTTTCCGCCCATTCTTCGGAGGAGACGGCAATCTCGAATTTGACCTTTGGCTGCATCTGCATGTCCACTTCCATGCCCCGGACGATCTCCTGATAGCCCCGCTGGATACCGCAGCCCATGACCTGATAGACGGTCAGACCGTTGACGTTCAGGTCGTCCAGAGCTGCCTTCACATCTTCAAATTTTTCTTCGCGGATATATGCTTCAATCTTTATCATCATAATATTTTCACCTCGTTATGCTGTATTTACTGATCCAGCCCGTTAAAACTCGGGTAGGCATTTTCACCGTGCTGCGAGATATCCAGACCGAGCTGTTCTTCTCTGGTCGTGACACGGAGCGGGGTGAAAAGTCTGACCACTGCCACACAGATCAGAGTGCCGATGACGGCCACGGCGATGGTGATCACGATACCGGCAAGCTGGGCGGCGAAGAGACGGATGTCGCCATACACCAGACCGTCCCATCTTGCCACGCTGTTGATGGAGGACTGTCCGAACAGACCTGTGGCGATGCCGCCCCAGATACCGCCGATGCCGTGACAGCCGAAGGCGTCCAGAGCGTCGTCAATCTTCAGTTTTTTCTTGACGAGGGCCACGCCGAAATAACAGATCGGGCTGACCAGCATACCGATGAGGAAGGAGGACCAGATTGGGACAAAGCCTGCTCCTGGCGTGATGGCCACAAGACCGACCACGAGACCGGTGGAAGCGCCCACCAGCGTCGGCTTTCCTGTCTTGATCACATCGATGACCATCCAGGAAAGGAGGGCGGCCGCAGCGGAGATGGCGGAAGTCATGAAAGCGTGGGCGGCCAGTCCGTCAGCCTTTAGCGCACTGCCTGCGTTGAAACCGAACCATCCGAACCAGAGGAGGGAAGCGCCCAGGACCACAAACGGAATATTGTGAATCCGGTAAGTCGTGTGCTCATAGCCCCTTCTTCTTCCCAGCAGGATGGCAAGTACCAGGGCGCTGACGCCGGAACTGATATGGACTACGTTGCCTCCGGCAAAGTCCACGGAACCGATGGCGGCCAGGAACCCTCCCGCACCCCAGACCATGTGGGCCATCGGGTAATAAACAAGAATGGACCACAGAAGGATAAAGAGGAACAGCGCCTTAAAACGCATACGGCCCACAAGGGAGCCGGTGATCAGGGCCGGGGTGATCATGGCAAACATCATCTGGAACATACAAAAGACCAGATGTGGGAGGGTGTCAGAATAAGGGCCGGCTTCCATACCCACGCCGTTTAATCCAAACCAGCGCAGGTCGCCGATGATGCCCGCGTGGTCTCCGCCGAAGGCCAGAGAGTAGCCAAACAGGGCCCACATGACCACGGATAATCCCATGATTGCCACGCAGGCCATCATGGTGTTGACCACATTTTTTCTGCGGACCAGGCCGCCGTAGAAAAAGGCGAGGCCCGGTGTCATCAAAAATACAAAAGCTGCACAAATCATTACAAAAGCAGTATCTCCTGAATTCATAGCTTATCGCATCCTTTCTTTGTTGTGACGCGCCGGCTGC
>DXEQ01000287.1 GCA_019114885.1 Candidatus Anaerobutyricum stercoripullorum | reverse complement strand
AGGCGGCTGTTTTGGCGCAGATTAGAAACAGGGGATTTTGAGAGGGAGAAGTATGAGCATGCCAAAACGGGTGAAAGACCTATACGCACTGGTGATGGATTTCATCAAGAAATGTAATGACGACCATGTGGCGGCATTCGGCTCCATGTCGGCCTTTTTTATGCTGCTGTCACTGTTTCCGTTTCTGATCTTTTTTCTGACGCTGACGAAGATTGCGCCGTTTTCCAAAGAAGACATCATCAACGTGCTGGCCCATATCATTTCCTTTGAGAGGGAGTCTCTGATCCGGGCCATTGTCAACGAGATCTACCGAAAGACCGGCGCCTCCGTGTTCACGGTGTCCATTATCGCGGCGCTGTGGTCCTCTTCCAGAGGAATCTACTCCATCGTTATCGGGCTCAACGCCGTTTATGATATTGATGAGAACCGGAATTATGTGGTGCTTCGGATATTCAGCATCTTCTATACGATTGTTTTCGCCATCCTGATCGTCGTCATGCTGCTGATCTGGGTGTTTGGAAATGTACTCTACGATTATATCTGCGGGCAGTTCCCCGCGTTTGCGGCGCTGGCCGGGTCCTTTATTCACAAGAGGACGGTTTTTACCATCGTCATTCTGACGCTGTTGTTCATGATTATCTACCGCTTTGTGCCGAACCGGAAGTCGGCGAGCTTTCTCAGGCAGTGGCCGGGCGCGCTGGCCGCAGCGGTGGGATGGCTGGCCGTGTCTGCATTCTGTTCTTTTTATATCAGCAACTTTGACAATTTTTCTTATATTTATGGCAGTTTGTCCAGTATCATGATTCTGCTCCTCTGGCTGCATTTCTGTATGTCCATGGTATTTTACGGGGCGGAGATCAATTATTTTCTGGAAAATAAAAAGAATTACCATATCCTGATCCGCACCTTCCGTCCGAACTACAAAGCCATTCGCCGGCAGAGGGAGAAGGAAATGTACGAGCGGAGCAGAAAAAACAGGGAAAAACAGGAGTAAACTATGTATCAGATGGATAAAAGACAGTTGGACGATATCACAGAATATATATTTTTGCGGGACGCGCTGCGCCCGGCGGACGTCATCTTTATTCCGGGCTGCAACCGGCCGGAGCACACGGAGGAAGCTGCCCGCCTGTACCGGGAAGGGTATGCGCCTCTGCTGATCCCGTCGGGGAGGTTTGCCAAGGCGGCCGGTCATTTTCAGGGAGTGGCCGAAGGCGCGGAGCGCTACGGCACGGATTTTGCCTGTGAGGCGGACTTCCTGGCAGAAGTGCTGCGGCAAAACGGCGTATCGGAGGAGGCAATCCTCCGGGAACGGGAGGCCACCTATACGCTGGAAAATGCGGAGAAGACCCGGGAACTTCTGCTGAAAAAACAGGGCCGCCTGCCGGGGCGGGCCATCCTCTGCTGTAAAGCCCATCATGCCCGCCGGGCATATTTTTACTACTCCCTGGTACTGCCGGAGGTGGAGATCCTCGTGCATCCGACGCCCATCGACGGCATCACCAGAGAGGACTGGCGCCGCACCCCGGAAGGGCGGCAGGCCGTCCTCGGCGAGCTGTCCCGGATGGGGCAGCAGATTCTCATGATGGACGGGCGGATCGCTTACGAGTGAAACAGCGGCAAGTCTTTAAAAGAGGACAGAACGAATGGTGAGAGAGCGTGCCCGTATGTGAAAGAGCAACTGCGATATTTGAAGAGAAACCGGATGCGGAAAAGGTAGACAGGAACCCCTGAATTCTGTAAAATGAAGACATATCCTGCACTCCGCGAAAGGGCCGTCTGCGGCGATTCCCTTTCGCAAAGTGGCAGAAGACGAAAGGAGAAGATTTATGAGAAAAATGAGAGAACGGACAAGACACACGAGACGTATTCTGTTGACCGCCTTCCTGCTTGCTGCACTGATTATTCCGTCCACGGCTGCCTTTGCGGCGCCGCGCACCGGAACTTATGAGAAACATTTTGTGGGAGCTGGAGCGGATTCCTACCGGACTGTGGTCATCAAAAAGATCAAGAAGAAAAAGGTGATCTTCCAGATTCAGTACGCCCGCAGCTACCCGTTCCGGGAATCCTGGACAGAGAAGATCAAAGGAACCCGGAAAGGAAATAAGGTTACATTTTCTTACAGAGAAGCTGGATGGGGCTTCACGGGAACCGGCGTGATGAAGTTCAAAAACAATGCGGTCAAGATCAAAACGACCGGCACGCCGGGATCGGACTACGGCTTTATCAGCACCAGCGGAATGACGTTCAAGCTGAAAAGAGTCAGCAGTTCCAAAAAGTTCGCGGGATGAGAATGCGCTGCCGGTCCGGCAGACGAACGGATTCCTTATATTGAGAAAGTATTGAGAAAAACGAAAAAGACAGGAGAGAATCATGGACAAAACAGCACAGGAGCAGGCAATGGAAAAGGTACGTGAGGGAGCATTTTTGCGGCAATCTGAGACAGCAGACAAAGATTTATGCGAACGGTTCGAGTTCCGGGACATCCGCCCGGAGGAAGCGGAGCAGACCGCCGAGATTGAGCGCATCTGTTTTCCTCCCAACGAGGCGTGCTCCCGGAAAATGATGCTGGAGCGGGTGGCAAAGGCGCCGGAGATGTTTCTGGTGGCGGTGGACAGAGCCAACGGCCGGATTGCCGGATTCTTAAACGGCCTGGCCACCGGTGAAACCGTTTTCCGGGACGAGTTCTTCACTGACGCGGACCTCTACGAGCCGGACGGCCCCAACATCATGCTGCTGGGACTTGACGTGCTGCCGGAGTACCGCGGGCAGGGGCTGGCGAGAGAACTGATGAACCGGTACCTGCGGCGGGAACAGGAAAAGGGCCGGTGCGAGGTGACCCTCACCTGCCTTGACGGCAAGATAAAAATGTATGAGAAAATGGGATTTACCAACCGGGGCGTGTCAGCTTCCGTCTGGGGCGGTGAGCAGTGGTATGACATGACCTGCCGGCTGGACAAAGAAATTTATTTCTCTCCTTGACTTTTCCATATCCTTTAGGGTATTATGTTATCTGATATAAAGGCTATGAAGGTGTTGACTGTACATTTTCTGTGCTAGTGTACTGACCTGTTCACTAGAGTGTCCCGCGATGGGCCTGTCCGGTATGGCGGTATGCCGTTTGTCGGCATAGGCGAGCCTGGAGAGGGCCCCGGATGGGAGCGCGGCGGATGTACGTCCCAGTAGAGGCAGACTGTCTTTCAGAGAGAGGGGATCATCGGCTGTAAGTCCCTTTAAGTTCCGGTCTGTTTTGAATTTCCGCACCGGAGCTGC
>DXEQ01000286.1 GCA_019114885.1 Candidatus Anaerobutyricum stercoripullorum | reverse complement strand
CCCTTACCTGCCTTGACGGCAAGATAAAAATGTATGAGAAAATGGGATTTACCAACCGGGGCGTGTCGGCTTCCGTCTGGGGCGGCGAGCAATGGTATGACATGACCTGCCGGCTGGATCTGCCGGATTTGCGGGAAAGCTGAATGCGCTGGAAGATGGCAGCGGGGAACGTGCCGGAAAGTAAATAAAATCCTTGACTTTTCCGCATGCACTGGGTTACAATGTTACTCGATTAAAAGCAGAGAAGGTGTCGGTGCAGCACATTCGCGGGAAGAGTGCGGATGGTGGCGCCGCAGTAGAGGCAGACTGTCTTTCAGAGAGAGGGGATCATCGGCTGTAAGTCCCTTTAAGTTCCGGTCTGTTTTGAATTTCCGCACCGGAGCTGCACTTCGGGGAGCGCAGGCAGAGGAAGACAGGATAAGAGATTCGGACATGATTTGTTCTGCCGTGACAAGAAGTGCCGTGGCGCGCGTTAAGCGTATAAAGAGTCTGATTAAGATCAGGAACCAGGGTGGTACCGCGGATATAATTCGTCCCTTTCGATTCGTTGAATCGGGAGGGACTTCTTTTTGTTATAAAAGGACTTCGGTTGGAATTTCTGTGATAAAGCCTCGGGCCAAATCGCGTTGCGGGCAGGTCGGATATCCGTCCCTGGAATATTTGTTATAAGATGAAATGTTATCATAACAGGAGGAAAAAAGGAATGAAGGATAAAATCAACAGCATTTTATCAGAAGCGAAAAACAAGATTGCACAGGCGGCCAACGAAGGGGAGCTGCAGCATGTGAAGAGCGCCTATGTCGGCAAGCAGGGCTCTTTGAGTCTCTTGATGAAGGAGATGCCGAAGCTGGACCCGGCGCAGCGTCCGGAGATGGGCAAGCTGATGAACCAGGCGAAGAAAGAGGTCACAGAGCTGATCGACGCCAAGAGAACAGAACTTAAGTTAAAAGCTTCTGAGGTATCCCCGGACTTTGACTGTTCCGTGCCGGGTATCCTGCCGACGGGCGGCGGACTGCACCCGATCACACAGATGTGCTACGACTTAAACGATGCGTTCCGCTCCATGGGATTTGAGATTTTTGAGGAAGATGAGATTACCAGTGAGCTGTACGCCTTTGATAAACTGAACTTCCCGCCGAACCATCCGGCGAGAGAGAGCATGGATACGTACTGGATCGAGGGACATGACAGCGGCAGCACCAATGAGAAACTCTGCCTGCGTCCGCACCTGACTGGCGGCAGCGTCCGTTACATGCAGACTCACAAACCGCCGTACCGCTTCGTCTATCCGGGCCGCGTATACCGGAACGAGACGACGGACGCCCATCATGAGAGAGCGTTCTTCCAGTATGAAGCGCTGATCGTGGATAAGGACATCACATTTACATCAGGAAAGGTGATGATCCAGAGCATCTTAAGTAAGGTATTCGGTACCCATGTGCCGGTGCGTATGCGTTCCGGTTTCTTCCCGTTTGTGGAGCCTGGATTTGAGATTGATATGCAGTGTCAGGTCTGCGGCGGCAAGGGATGCAGCGTATGTAAGCACGTAGGCTGGATTGAAGTTATGCCGGGCGGCTCACCGCATCCGAACGTACTGCGGGCAGCCGGTCTTGACCCGGATGAGTACACTGGTTTCTATGTAAATATCGGTCTGGACCGTCTGGTCATGATGCGTTACGGCGTGGACGATGTGCGTCTGTTCCACAGCGCTGACCTGCGGTTCCTGAAACAGTTTAGATAATCGATGCAGCCGGAGTCGCGAATCGATGTGTATCGCTGAATAGACAAAAAGTAATATTTTGATATAGGAGAATAAAATGAAGTTATCATTATCATGGATAAAAGATTATGTGAATATCCCGGAGGACATGGATCTGAAGAAGCTGGCCTATGATCTGACCATGTCCACGGTAGAGGTAGAAGATGTGGAAGAACTGGCGCGCCGGTTCGACAATATGGTTGTGGGTGTGATCGAGGCTATCGAGCCGCACCCGAACGCAGATCGTCTGCGGGTGTGCAAGGTAGATATCGGAGATGGTGAGATCAAGGATATCGTCTGCGGTGGTATCAATTTGCGCGAAGGTATGCGGGTGGCCGTATCCTGCCCGGGAGCCGTTGTGCGTTGGCACGGCGAGGGCGAGCCGGTGGTGATCAAGAATTCCAAGCTCCGCGGTGTCGCTTCCTTCGGTATGATCTGTGCTTCCGATGAGATCGGACTGGGAGAACTGTTCCCGGCAGAGCAGGAAGCGGAGATTCTGGACCTGTCTGCCTTTGAAGTTCCGGCCGGTACCTCTCTGGCAGATGCTCTGGATATGAATGATGTGCTTCTGGAGATTGACAATAAGTCCATGACAAACCGTCCGGATCTCTGGGGTCATTACGGTATCGCCCGCGAGATCGCGGCCCTTTACGACCTGCCGCTTAAGAAAATTGAGCCGTTTACAACCGATGTACAGTCTGATTTTAAGGTGGAGATCAACGATCCGGACAGATGTACCAGATACATCGGCGTGGAAATGTCCGGCGTAGGTGTAAAACCATCGCCGTATCAGATGCAGAACCGGATCTGGAAGGTGGGCATGCGCCCAATCAACGCGCTTGTGGATATCACCAACTATGTGATGCTTGCCACCGGTAATCCGACCCACGCCTTTGATGCGGACAATATCACAGACCATATCGTGGTAAGACATGCCGCAGAAGGAGAGAAGCTTCTTCTGTTAAATGATAAAGAACTGGAACTGTGCGCGGACGATCTGGTGATCACAGACTCCGAGGGACCGGTTGCTCTGGCCGGCGTCATGGGCGGCGCGAAAGACTCCATCCTTCCGAAGACAGAGCGGGTGATCCTGGAGGTCGCCAACTTTGAGGCCACCGGCATCCGTCGTACCGCCCTGCGCTACGACACCCGTACCGAGGCTTCTTCCCGCTACGAGAAGGCCATCGATCCGGAGCGGTGCGATCAGGCGCTGGCACTCTCCATGCAGTATTTTAAAGAACTGTATCCGGAGCTTCGCGTGACCGGATTCTGCGACAACTATGTGAAACCATTACAGAGAGCTGAGATCGATGTGAACCTGTCCTGGCTGGAAAAGAGACTGGGCAAGCATCTGACCAACGCCGAGATGGAGGGTAAGCTTACACAGCTTGGCTTTGACGTACAGATCGACGGCGACAACATGCACGTGACCGCCCCGACCTGGCGTTCCACCGGCGATATTTCCATCAAGGATGACGTGATGGAGGAAGTTGCCAGAATGTACGGTTACGATAACTTTGAAGCCACTGCGTTTGCCACCACATTTACGGCGGCGATCAATCAGAAGGACAAGAGCCTTGTAAGAAACATCAAGGAGTATCTGGCCATCCGCTGCGGTATGCAGGAAGTGTACACCTACCCTTGGATGAACGATACATTTGTAAATGCGGTACTTTCGAACACGGACGGCATCCTGAAGCTTTCCACGCCGCCGGCGCCGGATATGAGCTATA
>DXEQ01000285.1 GCA_019114885.1 Candidatus Anaerobutyricum stercoripullorum | reverse complement strand
AAATTGGAATGGAAACTGGCTTAATCAATATAATCGAAGTGATCCGAATAATTCAGACAGCGCAATAAATGCTTTTGAAGGCTGTACCTTTGGATTGGTAACCGGATTGGATACTAATGGAAATATTCAGTACGCTGATGGAGTCATCGCTCCGAAGTTGTTTAACGATGGGACTGCCACAGGTAAAACATTTTATACAGATGGACAATTTGGTCTGCAATTTAACCGCAATGGCGATACATATACCTTGAGTGCAGTGACAGGAGAAGGTAATTTAACCGGGCTGGAATATTTTAATAATCCTGTCACTGGCAGCACAGTTTACAATCATATCTGGACCAATAATTTCTGGCCGATGGATGGTAATCTGGGTAAAGATGGAAAAACTGGTCAATATCAGAATGAAGGAAATTATGTTGGAGTTGGTGGCAACAAGATGTATCCGACAAGTGACGATGGATTAGCCCACAACAATATGTTCGGTATGCAATATGCTGTTCAGTTTAAATTGACAGAGGATTACACCGGTCCGTTGGAATACTACTTCTTCGGTGACGATGATATGTGGGTATTTCTCGATGGAGATTTGGTCTGTGATATCGGCGGAGTGCACAGTTCCGTGGGCGAGTATGTAAACCTCTGGGATTATGTAGAAAAAGGGGAGGCTGGCACTCACACTTTGTCTTTCTATTACACGGAGCGTGGACTTTCCGGTTCCACCTGTTACATGCAGTTTACCCTGCCGTCCGTATCCTCGGCGACGCCGGGACAGAGCACGGGCGCTCTGAAAGTGGAGAAAAAGGTAGAAGGACAGAATGCGAATACCAATAATGACACATTTACATTCAAACTGGGATTAACTGGAAGCAACGACACTCCTCTGACCAATACATATCCTTATGTGATTATTGACAAGGCAGGACAGTCGAATATAGGAACGATTTCCAATGGTGGAACATTCGAATTACAGGCTGACGAATCTATCACCATCAACAATCTGCCGACGGGCACAAAGTATAAAGTCGAAGAGACAAATGTACCGGATGGATATATAGTCAGCCATAAAGGCGGTATAGAAGAAGGTTCCACTGCCGCAGTGGCAGTTGGACAGATTGAAACAGGTAACACAGCAAATGTAACCTACACCAACACAATCACGCCGAAACTGCCGAGTACCGGCGGAACGGGTGCGTTCCGGTTCACTTTTGGCGGAATCACGTTAATCGCTCTGGCTTCTGTCATGGTCATCACCGGCAGAAGAAGAGATGAACATACGACGGCGTAAGCTGTCAGCCCGGCAATCCCGGGCGGCTTCTGCGAAAGCAGAAGGAGAAAACAAACTGCAGGCAAAAGGGCAAAGAGGAATTGATGATTTATCATTGATTGCCCAACAAAAATTAAGAAAAAAGGAGAAAAACAGATGAAACATTTAAAGAAGTTAGCAGGCTGCCTTCTGGCGCTGGTTATGATCCTCACCATGTCCAATGTGGCGGTGGTGAATGCGGCAAACGGAACCAATAATAACAGTGGTACAATCACTATCAATGATGCTATAGAAGGTCATACATATAATGCATATCAGATTCTGGTTCTGGAAAGTTATAATACAGATAAAGGAGCGTATGCGTATAAGGCAAATCCTGATTGGGCGGATTGGCTGGCAAACCAGAAACAATATGTTTCCATTGACGATCAGGGCTATGTGACATGGGTTAAAGACGCAGACGCAGCTGCTTTCGCAAAGGCAGCTTTGGCTCATGCGGAAGAAAGTAGTATCAACCCTATCAAAACAGTGAAAGCGGATGGAACAACAGTTAATTTTACTGACCTGAATCTTGGTTATTATTTAGTTGATACTACGGTGGGTACCCTCTGTTCTCTGAACACTACCACACCTAATGTGATAATGGAAGAAAAGAACGAAATTCCGCCTGTAGACAAAAAAGTACAGGAAGATTCCACTGGAAACTGGGAAGAAGAGAACACCGCTGAAATCGGTGATACCGTGAAATTCAAAACAACAATTACCGCTAAAAAGGGTGCAGAGAGTTATGTTCTTCATGATGTGATGAGCGACGGATTGACTTTAAATGGGGATTCTATCAAAGTACAGGTGAATGGTGCGAATTTAGCTACTGCAAATTATACCATTAAGACAAGCGGTTTAACCGACGACTGTGATTTTGAGATTACATTTGCTCA
The DNA here is from genome assembly GCA_019114885.1 of Candidatus Anaerobutyricum stercoripullorum. GTDB lineage: Bacteria > Bacillota > Clostridia > Lachnospirales > Lachnospiraceae > Anaerobutyricum > Anaerobutyricum stercoripullorum. The sequence continues at coordinate 3,411 of DXEQ01000285.1, read as the reverse complement.
GTCTTACCTTGACACTATCACTGCGGATACAGATATCGTAGTAACCTATAGCGCTGTTGTAAATGAAAATGCAGTAGTTTATGATGATGCAAATACGAATAAAACGAAATTAACTTTTGGTGAAGACAACAGAGATGAAACAACATGGGATGAAACCAAAACCTACACCTTCAAAGTTGATGTTGCAAAGACAGATGGTGAGAATAAAGTTCTCGACGGCGCACAGTTCAAGCTGTACGATGCGAAAACCGGTGGCAATGAGATTGTACTGGTTCAGGTTAATCAGGGTGTAGATGGCGCATACCGCCTTGCCAAAGAGGGAGAAACCGGTGTGGAATATATCACAACTAAAGATGGTCAGCTGGAAATCAAAGGCTTTGACGCCAATACCAATTATTATCTCGAAGAGACAAAAGCTCCGGACGGATACAACAAGCTGGCGGAGCGTGTGGAAATTGCCGTGAAAGAGGCGAATCTTGATGCAACTGTATCCAATAATACATGGCAGTCTGGCGGTGTCCACATCGTCAACAACACCGGTTCCCTGCTTCCGGGCACTGGCGGCATGGGTACTACCGTTCTCTACATGGCCGGTGGCGTTCTGGTGATCGCGGCAGGCGCGCTGCTCATTTTCAGAAGACGGATGCACACGGACAGATAATTGATGAAAACAGATAAGAGAGACCGGCGGGGGAAGAGCAGGATTGTCACGGTTATCATCTTCTGTATTTTCCTTGCCGGGGTGTCTCTGCTTTTATATCCCACTGTCAGCGATTTTTGGAACAGGTGGCATCAGTCACGGGCGATTATTGACTATACGCAGCAGGTGGATGAGTTGAAGCAGGAAGATTATGAGCGGATGTGGGGCGAGGCTGAGAAATATAACGAGAGGCTGAGAAGCAACCCGGACCGGTATGTGATGACGGAAAAAGACCGGGAAGAGTATGACAGCCTGTTAAATGTTTCGGATACCGGCATCATGTGTTACATTGAGATTCCGGCTATTGACTGTTCGCTGCCCGTATACCATGGGACAGATGACGCTGTGCTGCAGAGTTCTGTGGGACATCTGGAAGGCAGTTCCCTGCCGGTGGGAGGAGAGGGCACACATTGTGTGATCTCCGGCCACCGGGGACTGCCGTCGGCCAGATTGTTTACGGATCTGGATAAGCTGAAGGAGGGAGATATCTTCTTGCTGCGGGTGCTGGAGCGAACGCTCACCTATGAGGTGGATCAGATCACAGTGGTGGAACCGGAGGATATGAGTCAGCTGGAGATCGTGGAAGGCGAGGATCTGTGTACGCTGGTCACCTGCACGCCGTACGGGATTAATACCCATCGGCTGCTGGTGCGGGGACACCGGATTCCGAACCGGGAGGAAGATACGAAGGAGAAGTCCCGGGTTTCTTCCCCGGTGATACCAGCGGCGGCTGCCGGTGCGATTCTGGTTCTGGCTGTTCTTGCTGCCGGGATTCTGGTCCGCAGGCGAAGGAGGATGAACAAAGAGGAGGCGAATGAACATGCTGTTGATAAGAAGAGAAAGATATAGATTTTTCTTTACATTTCTTCTGATACTGTCCCTGTTTTCCGGCCTGTTTTTCCGTGGAAATGTATATGCAGATGAGACGGACGGTGGGTCAGCAAATGTATCGGAAGGCTACGATGCCGAGAAAAAAGGTAGCATCACCGTGGAACTCCAGGATATCGGAACGGACCGGGAAAATGTCCGGCTGAGCCTGTATCAGGTCGGCGACCTGGCACAGGAGGGTTACGGTTTCCGTTATGACTGGAGCGAGGATTTTAAGAATAATTCCGGGCTGGAAGGCCTGGACTTAAATGGAATTGCCACCGCCGAGGAGAATGAGACTACGGCGGAGACGTTAAGAAATGTGATCGAGGCGGCCGGTTCGGCCATCGAACCGCTGGAAGTGCAGACCACGGGGACTTCCGGTGTGGTGAGCTTCGGGCAGGATGCATCCGGCGCGGGGATTCTGGAGCAGGGCGTGTACCTGATTCTGGAGGAGATTGCCGGTGATTACGGCACGGTCTCTCCATTTCTTGTGTCCCTGCCAAACTGCAGTGACGGTGAGAACTGGGAGTATGATATCACCTGTATGCCGAAGGCGGCGGAGCTCATGCGGCTGGGAACGATTCAGGTGAAGAAGGCGCTGAAATATTTTGACGGAAACGATCTGGGAGAGCTCTACGCAAAGGACGCGGTCTTTTATGTGGGTCTGTTCCTTGATGCTGAGGGAACCATGCCTTTCGGCGGCAGAGGAAAAAATGTGAAGGCCATCCAGATTCAGAATACCAGCAGCAATACGGTGACATTTACCGGACTTCCGGAGGGGACGTATTATATTTTTGAGACCGATGCGGCGGGTAACGCCATTCCGTTCCAGGAGATGCAGGGCGGCGCCGGCAGCCCGGAAGGACAGTATTACAGTATTTCCGGCGAGGACCTGATGGCGGATAATGCGGGGCAGGCTCCGGTGATCGCCATTGAGCGTCAGACCAATCCAAACGATGCGGCGACGGTCAGCAACGTCTATCTGGATGTGCCGGAAGGATATTATCAGGAAGAGCCGGGGACGCCGGATGAGCAGAATAACAGCACCACCACCAGAAAGACGACCACCACGACAGAGCGTGACCGCAGGACGACCAGCAGAAAAACCGGAGATGATAACCGGATTCTCCTGTGGGGCGGTATTCTGGCAGTGGCAGTTCTTGGTGCGGGGCTGGTACTGTGGAGAAGAAAAGAAAACCGATAATCAGGCATACGGAAAAACCGACATCACAGGAAACTGCTGGCTGTCGGTTTTTTCGGCTGCGGCAAAAAGAGGTGAAGAAAACACATGGCAGAAGGAGTAATGGCGAAGGAAAAAAGAAGATTCCAGACGGTACGCAGGAAAACGTGGCTCTCCGCGGTGCTGATCATCACATTTCGCAGGTTGGGCAATGAAATAGAGGGAAATATTTATAATATGCATATTCCGGAAGCGATTCCTTTCCGGGGCATGGGCGACATGATCGTCAAGATGGAGCGAATCTATGATCTGCTGGGGTACCCGCAGGCAGAATTTCGAATCCGGCACCGGGATGATGAGGGAAAATGGAATGGAACCCTTCTGGAAAATGACGCGCTCTGGAACTATGATAAAACGGTGCAGGGCGATTATGAAGCGATTGCAACCGTATCCCGCTCTGTGATGTACGTGGAGACAAGGTTCCGCCGCAACAAGAGCTGGCAGGGAATCCTCCAGATCGGAGGGAAGAAGGCGACGTACGGCAGTGTGCTGGAATTCATACATTGTGTCATGAACGCGCTGGACGGACAGTGAGAGCATGGTACGGAAAATGTATCATAAACACCGGGTTCGCGGGAGGTGACGCGGAAGTCGGGGACAG
>DXEQ01000284.1 GCA_019114885.1 Candidatus Anaerobutyricum stercoripullorum | reverse complement strand
ACTGAGATTGCCTCCGATGACATCTCTCTTTCCGCCGAGGTAAGCTATGCCCTGCTGCAAAAATATCAGCGTCGTGGGCTCGCCAAGGAAGTGCTTCTGGCACTGCTTTCCTACGGACGCAAAACAGGCGGATTCAGACAGTTTACTGCCCGAATCCGCCCGGATAATGTTGCTTCCGCGGCTCTCGCCAAAAAATGCGGTATTCAAATTTATACTATCTGATTACTACTGCACGTCCCGGTCAGAAGGCATAAAAGACAATCCCGTTATGCCCTCCTCCGCCGGCGGTTCCAACCCCGGCTGTTTTCCCGAACTGTAACAAAGCTTTCGTACACGCCGTGTTGTCTCATCAGCTCCTCATGGGTTCCACGTTCTGTGATCTTTCCATCGGCAATGACCAGAATCTCATCGGCATGGCGGATGGTGTTCAGCCGGTGGGCGATGACCAGCAGAGTTTTACCCCGGCAGAGCTCACTGATGGCTTCCTGGATGCAGCTTTCATTGTCGGCGTCGACGCTGGCAGTGGCCTCGTCGAGAATAATGATCGGGGCATCCTTCAGAATACACCGGGCGATAGAGACGCGCTGCTGCTCCCCGCCGGAGAGAGTGGCGCCGCCCTCGCCGATCACCGTGTCAAAGCCGTCCGGCAATTCCATGATAAAGTCATAACAGCGCGCCTTCTTCGCCGCCTCGACGACTTCTTCTCTGGACGCGTCCGGCCGTCCCATGCTGATATTATTGTAAACGGTATCCTGGAACAGGTATACCCGCTGAAACACCATGGAAATGTGATCCATCAGATCATGGAGCGGCACATCCCGGATGTCCTCTCCCCGCACAAGCACCTGACCGGACTTTACATCCCAGAAACGGGTCAGCAGACTGGCGATGGTGGATTTGCCGCCGCCAGACGGTCCCACCAGAGCCGTCATGGTATTCCGTTTCACAGAAAAAGAAATGTCATGGAGAACTTCTTTCTCACCGTAGGCAAAATGTACATGCCGAAACTCGATCTCCGGAACGCCGGCCGCGGCTTCCGGTATCCTCTGACTCCCCTCATCAGGCAGTTCCGCTTCCTGAAACACTTCCTCCATCCGGTCCAGACAGCTGTTCATGACCGTAAGCCTGGTACTCTGGCTGTAGAGTGCTTTCACTGGCCCGAACAGGTCAAAAACAAACAGCATGATTCCAATGAGATAGGTTACGTCCATCTGTCCGGCGGCAGTCAGGTACAGAGAGAGAATCATGATTGCCACCGCACCCAGCCCGTAGATGAGATTCAGCCGCCGCTGCCACGGCGCATGGTTCTTCTCAAAATCCATGTTGGTCCGGCAGCTTTTTCTAAAATTAGCCGTCAACTCTTTTGATTTCTCTCCCAGCAGATTGTAGCTCTTGGCGATGCCGATGCCTTCCACAAAATCCAGCACCGTTTCCGTCAGGTTCTCGCTCTGCTCCTGACGGATATCGGAATCTTCCATGCTCTCCCGGTTCATTTTCTTCGCCGCCAGCAGGATGAGCAGAATGATCAGAATACCGGCAATACCCAGCCATACATTAAAGAACAGCAAAAACATGATCATGATGGCTTCCGCAAAAATATAACTCATCATGTCAGCCAGCGCCGTCATGCTGTTTTCCTCAATAAATACCATATCGGTGGAAAGAACGGAACTGATCTTACCAATATTTCCTTCCGTGAAATATCCCATGGGTATCTTCCTCAAATGCCGTCCCAACTCCATACGTTTATCGGCCAGTACCATAAAACCGGCGGCAGACTGCAGCCGGTCCGCCGCGTGCTGGAAAACCACCTGCAGCAAAACGCAGGCAATCATGCCGGCTCCGGCAGCAAGACTCATTTCCGCCGTCATGGTTCCCCGGTAGAATGCCGACAGTACCAGAAAAGCGATGCCGATGGGCGCCTTTGCCAGAACGGATTTCAGGAAGGAGAATACAAACGCCGCCTGAATCCGTCTCTTATATTGTCCGGACACATTTAAAATTCTTCTTATTAATGTGATCATATTTTCCTCTTTCCTGACGCATTTGCTGCGTCAATAATGGTAGATTTGGAAGTGAACTTACAAACTCCGCTTCCCTCCCCAGTTGATTCTTCTCTGGCGCTGACCTTCCAGGCCGCGCTTTCTCCCGCCGCCTTCCACAGACTCTGGTAGGCCGGACACCGGGCAAGAAGCTGTTCATGGGTGCCCGCGTCCGACACATTTCCACCGGACAACACGCAGATTTGATCGGCATTTATAATAGAATGAAGACGATGGGCAATGACAATAACCGTTTTACCACGGATGACCTCGGCGATGGCTTCATTCATTTTCTCCTCATTCTCGGGGTCCATGAATGCTGTGGCCTCATCAAGAATAATGATCGGCGCGTCCTTTAGGATAGCCCGGGCCAGAGAAATGCGCTGCCGCTCTCCGCCGGACAGCTGCTTTCCGCCGTCTCCCGCCATGGTGTGAATGCCGTTTTCCAGACGCCCGAGGAATTCTCCGCACTGGGCCTTTCAGCCGCCTCCATCACCTCCTCATCGGAAGCGTCAAGCCTGCCCAGACGGATATTTTCAAACAGGCTCAT
>DXEQ01000034.1 GCA_019114885.1 Candidatus Anaerobutyricum stercoripullorum | reverse complement strand
TATAATAAAAGGCCCTATTTTTCAACTCTTTTTTTCTTAAGAGATCTAAAATAGAAATAAAGAACGATCTTCTCCAGATACCGTTTGAGGACAATCTGGATCTCCTCCTTCGGATGAATCGGTCCCACCAGAATGGTGAAGAGACCGGCGCGCTTCGCGCCCAGCACATCGGTAAAGATCTGATCGCCCACAAAAAATGTATCCTCCGCCGTGGTGCCCATCTTCTTCATGCCGCTTACGTATCCCTTCGGAAGCGGCTTGCCGGCCTTGTAAATGTACAGAGAACCCACCTGATCGCAGAAGCTTTTGACCCGCGGCTCCCTGTTGTTGGAGATGAGACAGGTCTTAAAGCCGATGGCGCGGAGTCTCTGAAAGAGCGCGATGGCGCGATCATCGGCCGGCGCTCCGTGAGGGACGAGCGTATTGTCGATATCAAACAGGATGCCCCGATATCCCCGTTCATATAACTGTTCAAAAGGAATCTCATACGTAGATTTTTGAAATTTGTCAGGATATAGTGATTCAAACATATTTTTCTCCTTAAGGTCATTTACGCCTGCTGTTCATAATAAGTCTTAAGCTTCTTAAGCGCCCGCTTTTCGATGCGGCTCACGTAGGAGCGGGATATGCCGAGCTCCGCCGCCACCTCTTTCTGCGTGCGGGGGTCGCCGCCGTCCAGGCCGTAGCGCTTTATGATGATCTCCCGCTCCCTGTCATCGGACAGACAGGCGACCATCTCGTTCAGACGTCCCAGATAATGTTTGTAGATGAATTGCTCTATCATGGCGGCCTCATCGGTGCAAATGATGTCCATGAGGCTGATGTGGTTGCCCTCCTGGTCCGTTCCGATGGGCTCATAGAGGGATACCTCCCGCAGAAGCTTTTTCTCCTGCCTGAGCATCATCAGAAGTTCATTCTCAATACACCTTGCGGCATAGGTCACCAGTCGTCCGCCCTTCTTTTCATCAAATGTATTGACAGCCTTTATGAGGCCGATGGTTCCGATGGAAATCAGATCATCCAGGTCCCGGTCCTGAGAATTGTATTTTTTTACGATATGCGCTACCAGTCTCAGATTATGTTCGATCAGCGTTTCTCTCGCTGTTTCATCTCCGTCACGGTACATTTTCAGATACTTTCTCTCTTCTTCCGCCTTCAAAGGCTTTTTGAATGACCGCATACGACGCTCCGAAACCCGTGTTCCTTATCAGTATATGCCGCACAGGATGGACACTGTTCCGCATTTTCTGCCGTCTGAGGGATCATTTTCCGGTGCGCGGGACTTACGGCCTCTGTGCGCTCCCTTAAACGTTTCGGATCATTCTTTCCGGCGCAAAAGCCAGCCTGTCTCAAGCGGTTCTCCGAAATCGATCCAGATCTCCTGCTTCGGATGCGGCGCGGACTCCACCGGCTGGCGGTTCTCATCCTCCATGGCGAGCACTTTTAACAGTCGGTTTGTCCCGTCCGGAACCATGACCTCGATCTCCTCACCCACGGAGAACTTGTTCCTCTGATAGATCTTGACGAATCCTCTTTCGTCCGTCTCCTGTACGATACCGATGTAGGTATATTCTTTGATGTAGGTGTTGGCGTCGTAGATTTGGGCGTCCGCATCGGTCTTTCCATAATAGAATCCGGTGGTAAACTGCCGGTACGTACACTTGGCGATCTCCTCCCGGTAGTAATCCAGATTCTTCTCGTAAAGTTCCGGAGAGGTGCGGTAATCGTCAATAGCCCGGCGATATGTTCTGGCCACCGCCGCCACATAGAGGGCCGTCTTCATCCTTCCCTCAATCTTCAGGCTGTCCACTCCTGCCTCGATGAGATCCGGCACATGCTCGATCATACACAGATCTTTGGAATTAAAGATGTACGTGCCCCGCTCATCCTCTTCCACCGGCAAAAATTCACCCGGACGACTCTCCTCCATGACGTAATATTTCCAGCGGCAGGGATGGGTACAGGCTCCCATGTTGGCGCTGCGCCCTGTAAAATAGCTGCTCAAGAGGCACCGGCCGGAATGCGAGATACACATGGCCCCATGAACAAAGGCCTCAATCTCCATATCTTCCGGAATCCGCGCGCGGATCTCCCGCAGCTCCGCAAGGGACAGCTCCCTGGCCGCCACCACCCGGGCCGCTCCCTGGGCGTACCAGAAATTATAGGTGGCGTAATTGGTGCTGTTGGCCTGGGTGCTGATGTGGATATCAATCTTGGGACAGACCTCTTTTGCGATGGTGAACACGCCGGGATCTGAGATGATGAGGGCGTCCGGCCCCATCTCTTTCAACTCTTCAAAATAACCCCGTATCCCGTCCAGATCCCCGTTATGGGCCACGATGTTGGCGGTGACATACACCTTCACGCCATGCGCATGGGCATAGCGGATACCTTCTGCCATGTCTTCCTTCGGAAAATTTTTCGCCTTGGCCCGCAGCCCGTACATTTCCCCGCCGATGTATACGGCGTCCGCCCCGTAGAGGACGGCGGTCTTTAATACTTCCAGACTGCTGGCCGGTATCAGTAATTCCGTATTTCTCATTTTAACCTCATTTCTGTCTTTTCTTACATTTTCTCATAAGGCAGCGGCACAATAACGGCCGCTTACTTCTTTATGCTGATGGTCATGCCGTCCCCTGTCTCCAGAATGACGGTATCCAATGTATCCATATGCGTCAGAGCGTAGAGATATTCCCGCATCCGGCTGTGGATGGTGTGATTTCTTCTGCGGATACCATAGCGGGATTCAAAAATATCCCCGTCCTGGAGCACATTGTCCGAGACAAGGACCCCTCCTGCCGGCAGCAGCCGGAGCACATCCGGGAGGAAATGGATGTACTGCCCCTTGGCCGCATCCATGAATATAAAATCATAACTGCCTTCCAGCTTCTTAAGCCAGTCGGCGGCGTCTCCCTCCAGCAGGGTGATCCGCTCCTCCATCCCGGCCATGACAATGTTGGCCTTCGCCCGCTCAATGCGCGGCGGATAGTTCTCAATGGTCACGATCTTCGTCTCCGGCGAAGTATTTTCACCCATAAAAACCGAAGAAAATCCTATGGCTGCACCAACTTCAAGAATCTTCTCCGGCTTCTTCATCTCCAATAATATTCTCAGTAACTCCCGGGTCTCTCTCCGAATCACGGGAACCCGGTCTCTGACCGCCTCCGCCTCTATGGCTTTCAGGCTGTCCGATCCCCGGTCCACACCAAATGAACGGATGAAATCCAGAACACGCTGTCTGTCCATCATTCTTCCTTATGCTCTCCCTTATGTGTCAGCACGCCGAGGATCTCCGACGGTCTCTGCCCGGAATTGACCACATACTCTCCGGCCTGAATGTTCTTATATCCCTCGGAAAAGCGGATGGCCACCGCGAAAATATAAGGGTTCTCAATGATATCTCCCCGGGCGAGATCACGCCCGATGGAAAGAAGGGATTCCTCCTCCGTCACGGTGAGGACCATCTCCTTTGCCACCTCCGGGCTGTCCTTGGCCTGATCCGCAAAAATCTGATATCCGACATGCTTCATCTGCACAAACAAATAAACGAGAAGGAGAGCGATAAATATATAGAACAGGGTCTTTACCACAAATCGAAGTACCTTATCTATCATACTGTCCACTCCTTCCCGCATCTTATCACTGCTGTGTCTCTTTATTCTTCTTCATCCATGTAGGAGACGTCAATCTCCATCTCCTGCGCCAGCACATCATAGACCTGACGCATCATCCTGCATACCGCCTGCTCCGATGTAAGAAAATCCATCACTTCGGCTTCCATGAGGATATTTTTGTATTCAACCTGCAGCGCCTGTTCCTTCTCGTCCTGATCTTCCGTCTCATCCTGAAGCTGCAACTCCAGATGCCGGCGGCGAAACGTATTCAGCTCTCTGCAGATCTCCGGACGGCTTTTCAGCCGGGCAAGATCCCGGCTGTATCGCTGATAAATCTCCGTCTCTTTTAAAAGACCGGTCAGTTCTCTCGCCTTATCCATCATCTCCTCAAGAGGAGCTGTTCTTTTCTTCTCTTCTGTCTCCATCTGCACGAATCCTTCTTCCTCTGCGGGGCGTATCTGCATTGTCTACACTTCCATTATGATCGGAAGGATCATCGGGCTTCTCTTCATCTTCTTCCAGATGAAATCACTCAGATCATCCCGGATGGCTGTCTTGATTCTGGACCAGTCCGTGATATTTTTGGAACTGCAGTGTTCCAGTGTGTCTCTCACGACATTCTTTGCCGCATCCATGAGCTGTTCATTTTCCCGCACATAGACGAAACCTCTCGATACGATGTCCGGGCCGGCCAGCAGCATGTTGTTGTAGCGGTCCAGCGTCACAACAACGATAAACAGACCGTTCTGGGACAGATGCTGTCTGTCGCGCAGCACGATGTTGCCCACATCGCCGACGCCGAGGCCATCCACCAGAATGCCCTGTGCCGGCACTCTGCCGATCACTGCCGCCTTGTCCTCTGAGAGGGAGAGCACGTCTCCGGACTGGAGAATGATCACATGATCCTTCGGAATCCCCATCTCCACCGCCAGATCTTTGTGACGCTTCAAGTGGCGGTACTCGCCGTGGATCGGTATGGCGTATTTTGGTTTGGTCAGGGTGTAGAGAAGCTTGATCTCCTCCTGGCAGGCATGTCCGGATACGTGAGTATCCTGGAAGATCACGCTGGCGCCCTTTTTGGCCAGCTCGTTCATAACCTTGGAGACTGCCTTTTCGTTGCCCGGAATCGGATGGGAACTGAATATGATCACATCCCCCGGTTTGATGGAGACCTTTCTGTGGGTGGAAGCCGCCATACGGCTCAGCGCCGCCATGGTCTCTCCCTGACTTCCTGTTGTGATGAGTACAAGCTGCTCGTCTGTATAATTGCGCATCTCCTCGATGCCGATCAGCGTGTTCTCCGGAATATTGATATATCCAAGCTCTGCGGCGGTGGAGATGGTGTTGACCATGCTCCGGCCCTCCACAATAACCTTTTTTCCATATTTGTAAGCGCAGTTGATGATCTGCTGTACCCGGTCCACATTGGAAGCAAATGTGGCGACGATGATCCGGTGATCCCCGTATTCATCAAAAAGATGGTTGAGCGTCCGTCCCACCGTGCGCTCCGAAGGAGTGTATCCCTCTCTCTCCACATTGGTGCTCTCGCACATCAGTGCCAGAACGCCCTTTTTGCCAAGCTCCGCAAAACGTCCCAGGTCAATGGCGTCGCCGAAAACCGGCGTATAATCAATCTTAAAATCTCCCGTGTGCACAATGATGCCCGCCGGTGTGTAGATCGCCAGGGCGGCCGCATCGCTGATGCTGTGGTTTGTCTTGATAAATTCGATACGGAAACAGCCAAGATTGATGGACTGTCCGTGTTTGACTACTTTTCTTCTGGTGCTTCTTAAAAGATT
>DXEQ01000283.1 GCA_019114885.1 Candidatus Anaerobutyricum stercoripullorum | reverse complement strand
CCATAAATATTGGGTGACCCATTAAAGGGAGGGAAAATAATTGTTGTTTTTAAAATTTTTGCTGGCGATACTTCCAATACTCTGGCTGATCATTGCTCTGAGTGTTCTGAAGATCGCGGGACATAAGGCCTGTGTTGCGGCCCTTGTCCTTACAGTCATTCTGGCAATGACTTACTGGAAACTGAATCTTACTTACACACTGACGGCAGGACTGGAGGGTGTACTCAACGCCCTGTGGCCAATCTGTCTGGTAATCGTGGCGGCTCTTTTTACTTATAATCTGACACTGAAGACGGGCGCCATGGATCTGATCAAAAAGATGCTGGCCGGTGTCTCCATGGACGAGAGAATCCTTCTTCTGATCATCGGATGGGGATTCGGAAACTTCATGGAAGGTATGGCAGGCTTTGGAACGGCGGTAGCGATTCCGGCCTCCATGCTGGCGGGTATCGGCCTGGACCCGATGCGGGCAGTTATCGCCTGTCTCGTGGTGAATTCCACACCGACAGCCTTTGGTTCTGTCGGAGTTCCGACGGTGACGCTGGCGTCTGTCACCGGACTTGACGCTCTGCCGCTGGCCGGAGATGTAGCTGTGATTCAGTGCATTCTCACATTTTTATCTCCATTCTTTATGGTATGTATTGTGGGAAAAGGACTGAAAGCACTGAAGGGAGTATTCCCTATGGTATTGATTTCCGCTCTTTCCTTTACGGTACCATGGTTTATTTCCGCGCAGCTGATAGGCTGCGAGCTGCCGAATATCATCGGCTCGATCATCTCTCTGATCTGTATGGTCGCCGCATCCCGCTTCTTTAATAAAGAACCGGATGAGGAGTATGCGATCACTCTGACAGAGGAAGACCGGGGAACCGGATTTACCGTGGCCGAGGGCGTAAAGGCATGGAGTCCATTTATTTTGATATTTTTTCTGCTGATGTTTACCTCCACACTTTGTCCGCCAATCCATAATCTGATCGCGGACATTAAAACCAGTGCGGTGTTTTACGCGGGAGAGGGCGGAAGTACATTGACATTCAGCTGGATCAATACGCCGGGCGTCATGATCTTTATCGCGGCAGTGATCGGCGGACTGATTCAGAAGGCGACAGTGGGAGATATGCTGGGAGTCCTTCTGGATACGCTGAAAAAATACTGGAAGACCATTCTTACCATCTGCAGCGTGATGGCGACGGCCAAGATCATGGGATACAGCGGAATGATTTCCGACATAGCAAATGTACTGGTTATTGTCGCCGGACCGTTCTATCCGTTTATCTCTCCGTTTATCGGAGCGCTGGGAGCGTTCGTCACAGGTTCAGGAACATCCACCTGTGTACTTTTCGGAGGACTGCAGAGTCAGACAGCAATCTCACTGGGACTCAATCCATCCTGGATGGCGGCGGCCAATGTTATGGGAGCCGGTATCGGAAAGATGATCTGTCCGCAGTGTATCGCCATCGGCGCAGGCGCGATCAATGCGGTTGGCTCGGAAAGCCAGATCTTGCGGTCCGTATTTAAGTATTTTATCATCTATGTGCTGATCGCCGGAGTCATCTGTTTTGCGGGATCGGCCATGGGATTATAAAAAAATATGCAGCAAAAAAACATGCAACTGCATTTTGCAGAATGAAAATAAGGGAGGTAGAAACATGTACAATAAGCTGACACCGGAGATTATCGAAGAGATCAAAAAGGTTTCCAGCAATGTTTTTCTGGGAGAGGATATCAATCCGGACTACGCAAAAGACGAGATGCCGATCTACGGCACACATATGCCGGATCTGGCAGTACAGCCGCGGTCCACAGAAGAAGTGGCGGCTATCATGAAGATTTGCTATGACAACAATATCCCTGTGACTCCAAGAGGAGCGGGAACCGGACTTGCCGGAGGCGCTGTGCCTGTATTTGGCGGCGTTCTCATGGATATCTCCAAAATGAACAAGATCAAATCCTATGATATGGAGAACTTTGTGGTAGAGGTAGAGGCAGGCGTGCTCTTAAACGATCTTGCGGAAGACTGTCTCTCCAGAGGAATGATGTATCCGCCGGATCCGGGCGAAAAGTTTGCCTGTCTTGGTGGAAATGTAGCGACCAACGCCGGAGGAATGCGTGCTGTAAAATACGGCGCGACCCGTGACTATGTGCGTGCGATGACGGTTGTTCTTCCTACCGGTGAGATCACACATCTTGGCGCAACGGTATCAAAGACTTCTTCCGGATATTCCCTGCTGAATCTGATGATCGGCTCCGAGGGAACTCTTGGAATCATCACAGAACTTACTTTGAAGATCATTCCGGCGCCGAAGGTAGTCGCTTCCCTGATCATTCCTTTTGAGGATCTGGAGACAGCGCTGTCCACCGTACCAAAATTCAAGATGGCGCATATGGATCCGCAGGCCATTGAGTTTATGGAAAGAGAGATTGTTCTCGCATCCGAGCGTTATATCGGCAAATCTGTTTTCCCACAGGAACTGGAAGGAACACAGATTGGCGCGTATCTGCTGGTAACTCTTGACGGAAAGAGTGAAGATGAAGTGGACGCTCTGATTGAGGAAGCAGCTGAGCTTGTTCTGGAAGCCGGAGCCATGGATGTTCTCGTGGCGGACACTTCCAGCAAGATCAAAGACGCATGGGCAGCACGTTCCTCCTTCCTGGAAGCCATCATGGAAGAGACGAAGCTTCTGGATGAGTGTGACGTAGTTGTGCCGGTAAATAAGATTGCAGGATATCTGGCATTTGTCAATAAAACCGGTGAGGAATGTGGTCTGGAGATCAAATCCTTCGGTCATGCAGGAGACGGAAATCTTCATATTTATCAGTGCTCCAACGATCTTACAGAAGAAGAATTCAAGAAGAGAGTGGATAAATTCTTCGACATTATTTATAAAGAAGCAACAGCTTGCGGCGGACTGGTTTCCGGAGAGCACGGCATCGGCATGGGCAAGGTGAAGTATCTCGTGGAATCCGTGGGCGAGAGAAACATGGAGATCATGGAAGGAATCAAGAGAGTATTCGATCCTAAGATGATCCTGAATCCTGGCAAGGTATGTTACCGTCTGTAATATATGCCGGTAAGGCGCTATGACAGGCGCGAGTATAAATAGGAGGAAATAGAATGAATATTTGTGTATGCATCAAACAAGTACCTGATACGAACGAGATTAAAGTGGATCCGGAAACTCATACCCTGGTCCGCAAAGGTGTGCCGAGTATCGTCAATCCGTTTGACACCTATGCACAGGAAGTGGGCGTTCGCCTGAAAGAAAAGCTGGGTGGCAAAGTTGTTGTCATCTCCATGGGACCGGAGCAGGCAAAAGAAGCGATCAGAACCTGTCTTTCCGTGGGAGCGGATGCCGGATACCTGATCTCCAGCCGTAAGTTCGGCGGTTCTGATACCCTGGCTACCAGCTACATTTTATCAGAGGCGATCAAAGCAGTGGAAGAAAAAGAAGGCTTAAAATTCGACCTGATCCTCTGTGGAAAACAGGCCGTGGACGGCGATACCGCTCAGGTAGGACCGGAGATCGCGGAGCATCTTGACCTGCCGCAGATCACCTATGCGCTGGATATCATTGAGAAAGACGGCGATATCCAGGTGAAGAGAGAATGTGATGAGGGCTATGACATGATCGCTACGAAGCTTCCGGCAGTGGTTACGGTAGTCAAACTGCCATATGAGCCGAGATATCCTACGATCAAGAGCAAGATGGCTGCAAAGAAAAAAGATATCCCTGTTCTGACAGAGGACGATATTCCGGCAATCGACATTGCCCGCTGCGGATTAAATGGTTCTCCGACAAAAGTAAAGAAGACTTACACACCGGTGAAGGAGAAAAATGGTGTGAAGCTTCAGGGAATGGAAGCAGAGGATGCGGCAAAAGAAGTTGTGAAGCTGATTTTCGATGCAAAGATTTTGTAAGGAGGACAAGAGTATGAGTAATCTCGCTGAATACAAGAATATCTGGGTTTACATAGAGACCGAGTGTGGAAAACCGAAAAATGTCGGTTACGAGCTGCTGAATGTGGCAAAACCTCTTGCTGAGCAGAAAAACTGCCAGCTGGTGGCCGTAGTCATCGGACATAATATAGAAGAAACTGCAAAAGACGCCATCCGCTATGGCGCCGACTCCGCCATCATCGTGGATGGACCGGAGTACGAGATGTACACAACAGACGCATTTGCGAAAGCAATGGTTGCTCTGGTAGAAAAATATAAACCGGAAACCCTGATGATCGGCGCGACCAACAACGGACGTGACCTTGGACCGAGAGTATCCTGCCGCTTACAGACTGGTCTGACCGCAGACTGTACCGGCATTGACATCGATGAGGAGACTGGAAATGTGGCATGGACCCGTCCGACATTTGGCGGTAACCTGATGGCGACCATCATGTGCCCGGATAACCGGCCGCAGATGGGAACCGTTCGCCCGGGCGTATTCAAAAAAGGCGCTTATGATGAGGCGAAGACAGGTGAGATCATTCGGGAAGATATCACGGTGAGCCAGGATGAGATCCGCACCTCCCTTGTGGAGAGAGTAAAAGAGGTGGCCGAATCCATCAATCTGGAAGAAGCTGAGATCATCGTTTCCGGTGGAAGAGGCGTTGGCTCTGCGGAAAACTTTACAATCTTAAAGGATCTGGCAGACGTCCTTGGTGCGACAGTTGGATGCAGCCGTGCTGTTGTGGATGCTGGATGGATGCCTCACGCACATCAGGTGGGACAGTCCGGTAAAAATGTTGCGCCGAAATTATACTTTGCCATCGGTATCTCCGGTGCGATCCAGCACGTGGCCGGTATTTCCGGTGCGGACACGATCGTTGCCATCAATAAAGATCCGGATGCGCCGATCTTTGATGTGGCCGATTATGGAATTGTCGGCAACTTAAATGAGGTGGTTCCTGCGCTGACAGAAGCGTTCAAGGCGCAGAAAGCATAAACAGTAACTTACAGACCTTTTCATTTTGGCGGCAGGACTGTCAGAATGAAACACGCAGCATATTTTACGAATTAAACGCAGTGTCTTAAGGTTGTCGGTTCGGGCTGTCTTTTCTGGGCCTGACAGACTGGCCGGCGGCCGGAGGATGCGGCGGTATCTGGCGAAAATTTCTGGTACGATACAACAGGCCGGGCTTGATCCGGCAAGTCAGATGAAAAAAGATATGGTTTATCACAAGTAGTAACGAAAACAGATACCTTGTTTATGAAAAAAGGTATCACAAGATATGGTTATAATTCAAACAATACAATGCCGTTTATGCAAAACAAAAACGTAAAAAAGATCGGTCAGGCAGATGCCCCGGCAGCAAAATGGTTGAGGCTGCAGGGCGTGGGCCTGGATAAGAACAGGAGGAATTTTAGATGAATTTCAGACAGGATGAAGAGCATCAGGATATTCTGCAGATGGTACACGAGTTTGCGGTAAATGAAGTAAAACCGCTGGCAGCAGAGATCGACCGCACGGAAGAATTTCCGATGAAAAATGTAAAGATGATGGCCGAGATGGGTCTGATGGGAATTCCTTTCCCGGAAGAGTACGGCGGTTCAGGAATGGACACTCTGGCTTATATCCAGACCGTGGAGGAAATCAGTAAATACTGTGCATCCACCGGTGTTATTTTATCAGCGCATACTTCCCTTTGCTGTACGCCGATCTACCAGTTCGGTACAGAAGAGCAGAAAAAGAAATATCTGCCGAAGTTATGCTCCGGCGAGTGGATCGGCGCATTTGCGCTCACTGAGCCTAACGCGGGTACCGATGCTTCCGGTCAGCAGACGGTTGCTGTGGATGCCGGCGATCACTGGGTATTAAACGGCTCCAAGATTTTTATCACCAATGCCGGCGCAGCCGACGTATTCTTCGTGCTGGCAATGACAGATAAGTCACAGGGAACCAAAGGAATCTCCGCTTTTATCGTAGAAAAAGGATATCCGGGATTCAGCATCGGCAAGCAGGAGGATAAGCTGGGAATCCGCGCTTCCTCCACCTGCGAACTGATTTTTGAAGACTGCATCGTGCCGAAGGAGAATCTGGTAGGCGAGCTGGGTAAAGGATTTAAGTATGCCATGATGACTCTGGACGGCGGACGTGTTGGTATTGCCGCTCAGGCTCTTGGTATCGCAGAGGGCGCTCTCGAGGAGACCACAAAATATATCACGGAAAGAAAACAGTTTGGCCGCAGAATCTCCCAGTTCCAGAACACACAGTTCGAGATGGCCGAGATGCGCGCCAACACAGAGGCAGCCAAACTCCTTGTTTATCAGGCTGCATGCGCGAAAGACGATCATGAGCCATTTTCTCACAAAGCAGCTATGGCAAAACTGGTGGCAGCCAGAAATGCCATGGATGTGACGACCCGCTGCTTACAGCTTTACGGCGGCTACGGATATACAAAGGATTATCCGATTGAGAGAATGATGCGTGACGCCAAGATCACTGAAATCTATGAGGGAACCTCAGAAGTACAGATGATGGTTATCTCCGGATGGATGGGTGTAAAATAATCACAGAGCAATGAACGATATAGGCCGCTGATCATGAGGCGGCAGAATGGAGATGTGTATGCAAATTAAATTGCCGTATTCTACGACGGGAATGATGCTGCATCTGGAGGATGATCTGGATGTGGAGGTTCTTGCCTCCTCCATTGAGTCCATGCCGAAAAGTGATAAAACAGAGGATGAGATCGTTCTGGAGGCGATGGAGAACCCGATCGGTTCTCCAAAGCTCTCCGAGCTTTCCAGAGGAAAGGAGAAGGTTGTCATCATCTGTTCGGATCATACCAGACCGGTGCCGAGCAGGCATATTATCCCGTTTATGTTAAAAGAAATCAGGGAAGGTAATCCTGACGCGAAGATTACATTGCTGATCGCCACAGGATTTCACAGAGCAACGACCAGAGAAGAACTTATTGGCAAATTTGGAGAGGAAATTGTGAATAGAGAACATATCGTGGTGCATGACAGCCAGGATATGGACGCCATGGTAAATATGGGGGTACTCCCGTCCGGCGCGCCTCTCCTTATTAATAAAGTGGCAGCAGAGGCGGATCTGCTTGTGAGCGAAGGCTTCATCGAGACCCATTTCTTTGCCGGTTTTTCCGGAGGAAGAAAAAGCGTGCTGCCAGGAGTATCCAGCAAGGTAACTGTGCTTGGAAATCACTGCTCAAAATTCATTCATTCTCCTTACAGCCGGACGGGAATCCTGGAAAATAATCCGATACATAAAGATATGGTGGCGGCAAGTCAGATGGCCGGTCAGAGATACATTGTCAATGTCATCATTGACGGCGACAAGAAAGTGGTACATGCCGTGGCGGGAGACGCCATCAAAGCCCATGAGGCAGGCTGTGCCTTCCTGGAAAATTACTGTCAGGTGACGCCGCAGCGAAGAGCTGACATCGCTATTTCCACAAACGGCGGTTATCCGCTGGATCAGAATATGTACCAGTCCGTTAAAGGCATGACGGCTGCGGAAGCTGCCGCCAAAGAAGACGGTATCCTGATCATGGTATCAAACTGCGGAGACGGACACGGGGGAGAAGGTTTCTATAAAGCTCTGAGAGACTGTGAAAGCCCGGCGGCTTTAATGGAAGAGATTCTCAGGGTTCCGCAGGATGAGACAAAACCGGATCAGTGGGAGTACCAGATTCAGGCCAGAATTCTTATGAAACATAAGGTGATTTATGTCATGTGCGAAGAATATCGGGCTATGGCGCGGGAGATGGGATTCCTCACCGCTGCCGATGTAAACGAAGCGCTGGCCATGGCTCTGGAAGAAAAGGGCCGTCAGGCGCACATCACTGTCATTCCGGATGGCGTATCCGTTATGGTCAAATAAAAAATGTTGCTTAATGTGGAATTCATTTTCCGCATTTTGCGGGCGGATCTGTAATGAGCAGCGGGTCCGCCCATTTATTTTACGCAGCCGCCTTATTTCACTGGAGAAGGTATGCGCAGCAGATTCTTTTTGTTTGTTAAGTATTTCACTTAAAAAAGTGGTGAGAATCTTTTACAATGTAAGAACTTGCGGAGGTGGTTATGAGTAATTTGGACGAATATAAGAGCTATAAGAACTACAGAAGCTATAAAAACGAACACAAAAAAACGTATCAATATGTTTTTGATTATTTTTCCGAGCAGATTCTCTCCGGAGAACTGAAGGTGGGAGACAAGATTCCGCCGGAAAGAGAGATTGCGGAGAAGCTGGATGTGAGCAGGAACTCCATCCGTGAAGTCATGCATATGCTGGAAATCAACGGACTGCTGGAGTGTCGGCAGGGCAGCGGCAATTATGTGCGCTGTGAACCACAGGAATATATGAGTACTTTTATCAACATGGTCATGTCATTATCCAGCATCAGTTATACGGAAGTGTATCATATTCGTATGGGATATGAGACGGTTGCCCTTAAGCTGGCAATCAGCCAGGCAACGGAAGAAGAGATTGAACGTATGCACGAACTGCTGGTTAAGATGGATGAGATCACCGATCCGGTGGAGAGCGCCCAGCTGGATATTGAATTCCACAATACTCTGATCAATGCGTCGCACAATCGGATGATCATTTTGTATACCACCATGCTGAAAGACCTGATGCATCAGTTTATCGCGGATTTCAGGGTGAAGATCATGGAAGATAAGATGCGCTCTGAGGCATTGAAACGATCCCACTGGAATATTTATGATGCTCTGGTGGATAAAGATTTTGTGGCCGGCAGCTCAGCGATGCAGAAACATTTTGATATTGTGGGCGAACAGCTGGAATTGATGGAGCAGACATACCGCCGGAAGAAATAAATGAGGGCGGAAGCCTTCTTTTGTTTAAAAGACAGATGACTGAATAGAGGAAAGAGATAACGCCCATAAAAAAGATTAGAAAAAATGAAAAAAGTGGTTGACACCAGAATATGCCTGTGGTATTATATGTTCTGTTGCGCCTGAGAGATAAAGGTTTTGAAAGAAAAACGTAAGAATTTCTTAAAAAAGTTCTTGACAAAGTAAGAACGGCGTGATAGAATAAGCGAGTTGCTTGTGAGAGATTACAACACAGAGTAAGTTGATAACTGAATAACAAAACAACCTCGAACGTTCAATTCAATTGAGTGGGGTCCGGAAGCGAGTGATGTCGGCAGAAGGATCCATGGAAGAGAACATAGTTCGAACCCAGAAAAAGAAACAGTAATAGGACCAGTGGTCCTTGAGACTGGATGAGACATCTTATTGTTTTTGCGCGAAGCAATGAGTCGAGCGCCATGCCTGCATGAGCATTCGACGAATGCCGCGACAAGTTTTACTTGAGATTGTCTTGCCTGTCAGACGCAACTTGTATATTCTATTATATCCAATCTGATTTGTCAAGCACTTTTTTATTCTCTTTTGTATTTCTGCCAAAAAAAGCAAAAGAGAATACGGAGAAGGAGGGATTTGAACCCTCGCACCGCGTGAACGGTCTACACCCTTAGCAGGGGCGCCTCTTCAGCCACTTGAGTACTTCTCCATATGCCTAAATATAATAAAATATTAAATTCACCGTGCAAAGCCGCACAGCGCTATATTATATTAGCAAATACTCTTCACATTGTCAAGCTATAATTTCAAATCTTTTTCCATTTTTCTGCGGCCGTCTGATACAGGTTATTTCCATCCTGATCGATGACAACGATCACCGGGAGATTCTCGATATATAAACGACGGATTGCCTCTGTTCCCAGATCCTCATAAGCCACGACTTCCGCCTTTTTTATGCACTGGGACAACAGTGCGCCTGCCCCGCCCACTGCCGCAAAATATACGGCATGATTTCTCTTCATGGCGTCGATCACTTCCGGAGAACGTTTTCCCTTGCCCACCATGCCTTTTAAACCTGCATCCAGCATATCCGGCGTATATTTGTCCATGCGGCTACTGGTGGTCGGTCCGGCAGAACCGATGACCTGCCCTTCTCTGGCCGGGCTCGGACCCAGGTAATACA
>DXEQ01000282.1 GCA_019114885.1 Candidatus Anaerobutyricum stercoripullorum | reverse complement strand
TGTCCGGTGAATTTAAAAAAGAGGTTGCTTATAATCGTTCCATACCAGATGAAAATACAATGGAAAGGACGAAAACACGATGAGTAATGGAAAAACAAAAGAAATCATGCAGAATTTTGCAATTAAGCAGGCGCTGAATTATGTAGAAAAAGATCCGGAACAGAATATCCCGAAGCTGATGAAGCTGGTCGACCGCTCCTGTCCGGACGGATGGTATGAAAAACAGCGGGCCGCGATCCGCAATGTCATAGAGAAAAAGGACAACTGGTATGACCTGATTATGAAAATCTTTGACCTGGATGCAGGAGTGCGCAAAACATTTCTGCAGAATTTTATTTTCAATTCAGCATTAAAGGGTTCGGCGATCCAGGAGGAGGTAAGGGAGCGGGAAAACTGCAATGTGCCGTGGGCGATCCTGCTCGACCCGACCTCCGCCTGCAATATGCACTGTACGGGATGCTGGGCGGCGGAATACGGGAACCGGCTGAATCTGAGCCTTGAGACGATCGACAGCATTATCCGCCAGGGAAAAGAGATGGGCATTTACATGTATATTTATACGGGCGGAGAACCGCTGGTGCGCAAAAAGGATCTGATCCGGCTGTGCGAGATGCATCCGGACTGTGAATTTCTGTCCTTTACGAACGGGACGCTGATCGATGAAGAATTTTGTGAAGAGATGCTGCGCGTGAAAAACTTTGTTCCGGCTATTTCTCTGGAAGGATTTGAGGATGCGAATGATTCCCGCCGCGGCGAAGGCGTATACCGGAAAGTAAAACATGCGATGGACCTGCTGAAGGAGCATAAGCTGCCGTTTGGTATTTCTACATGCTATACCAGCCGCAACTATGAGGATATCACCAGTGAGGAATTTTTCGACTATATCATTGGCAGCGGCGCTCTGTTCGCATGGTTTTTCCATTATATGCCGGTCGGGCAGGGAGCAGTTTCAGAGCTTCTGCCGGCGCCGGAGCAGAGGGAGACAGTATACCGCCGGATCCGCGCGTTCCGCAGTACGAAACCAATCTTCAGCATGGACTTCCAGAATGATGCGCAGTATGTAGGCGGATGCATTGCGGGCGGCCGCAACTACCTTCATATCAATGCGGCGGGCGCAGTGGAGCCGTGCGTATTTATCCACTATTCCAATGTGAATATTCATGAATGCACGCTTCTGGAAGCGCTGAAAAGCCCGTTGTTTATGGCTTATCACGACGGGCAGCCATTCAATAAAAATATGCTCCGGCCCTGTCCGATGCTGGAGAATCCGGAAAAGCTGCGCGGCATGGTAAAAGAGACGGGGGCACAGTCGACGGACTACGAAGCGCCCGAGGACGTCGATACTCTGTGCGGCAGAACGGAGCCGTACGCGGAGAAATGGAAGGATACGGCGGACCGCCTGTGGGAGGCTGAAGAAGCTTCAGGACAGGAGCAATAAATCAGATGGCGGAGGAGACAGGGGCGTCCCTCTCTCTTGACAGGCCGGGGGATACGGATATAATAAAAATGGAACTGCCGCCGTGTACGGCGGGCGAAAATGGTCAGTGGGAGTAAAGCGATGAGTTTGTATGAGATCCTGCAGAATTTTTATATATACGGCTTCCTCGGCTGGTGCGCCGAGGTGGCGTTTGCTGCAGTAAAAGAAAAGAAGTTTGTCAACAGAGGGTTCCTAAACGGACCGATCTGTCCTATTTACGGCATTGGTGTGACGGCGGTGATCGGCGCTTTGGCGGCTTACCGCGGCAGCCTGCCGGTTCTTTATCTGCTTTCTGTTATTCTTGTTACACTTCTGGAATGGATTACCGGGTTTTTACTGGAAAAACTGTTTCATCACAGGTGGTGGGACTATTCCCGGATGCCGCTGAATATCGGCGGATACGTCTGCGTGCTGTTTTCGCTGATATGGGGGATCTGCTGCGTTGTGATCGTAAGATTTGTCCATCCGGCGATCGCGGCTGTGTGTTCGTTTTTGCCGCGCTGGCTCGGATGGTCTTTGAGCGCGCTGTTTGGCGCCGTTCTGATCGCCGACCTGTATGTGACTGTGTCGAATATTCTCAAGTTCAACCGGACGCTCGCGCAGATGGAGGCGCTCGGAGCCGAGCTGCACCGTATTTCTGACATGCTCGGAGAAAACATTTACCGGAATATGAAAGAAGGCATGGAGCTTCAGGAGCTGGTGAAATCAAAAGCAGGGCAGACCGCGGAAGATATGCGCGCAAAGGCGGAAGACATACGCGCAAGAGCGGGGCAGACCGCGGAAGAAATAAGGATCAAGGCAGAGCAGAGAGCGGAAGAGATGAGAAACCGATATCTGTCCCTGAAGCAAAAGTACCAGGAGACGGCAGAGGGTTTGTCTTTAGTGAACCGGAGACTGTTAAAGGCTTTTCCGCTTATGAAGCCTTCCCGGTATGAGACGGAATTTGCCGATCTGAAGCAGCAACTTGGCAGGCTGCGGAAGAAAACGAAAGCGAACAGAAAAAAATAGAGAGCTCCAGGCAGCGGGAAATTGAGGGAGAATGTGCGGCATGGAAAAGAACAGTGTGAAACAGGAGAACGGCGGCCGGGTACATAAAGACGGGGTAAATAATCATATTCAGGAGATCCGGCTGCTTGGGATGTGGATTTTGCTTGGAATCGCGATAGGTATTGTCGTGGGAGCGGCAAGCACGGCATTTTCATGGGTGCTAACGGCTGTTACAGATTTCAGGGCGGAGCATCCGGAGGTTTTTTTCCTGCTTCCTGCGGCCGGAGCTGCCATTGTATTTTTATATAGAAAATTTGCTCAAAATGACGGCGGTACGAATCAGGTGCTTGCGACGATCCAGGCAAGGGACGATGTCCTTTTCCGGTCGGCGCCGCTGATTTTTATTTCTACTGCGCTTACGCATCTGGCGGGAGGATCGGCCGGGCGGGAGGGCGCGGCAATACAGCTCGGAGGAAGTATCGGAAACCAGATTGGAAAGTGGATCCGTCTGGACGATGCTGACCGGCACATGATTGTTATGTGCGGTATGAGCGCCGCTTTTGCGGCGCTGTTCGGCACGCCGATGGCTGCGGCAATTTTTTCGCTTGAGGTGACGAGCGTGGGGGTCATGTATTACGCGGCCTTGATGCCGTGCGTAATTGCCTCGCTTGTGGCGTCTCATCTGGCGGGGATGCTCGGCGTTCAGGCGGAAGCGTTCCGGGTAATGGATATTCCGGAAATTACAGTTTTGACTTGCGCCAAAATGCTGGCCGTCGCGATCAGCTGTGCCGCGATCAGCATGGTGTTCTGCATGGCGCTTCAGGGCGTCGGGAAATTGTATGAGAAATGGCTGAAGAACCCGTATGTCAGAGCGGCGGCCGCCGGATGCCTTGTTATTGTAATCACCGAAGCGCTGCAGACGGACGTATATATGGGAGCAGGCGCCGGCCTGATTCAAAAAGCCGTTGAACAGGGACAAGCGGATTACTTTTCTTTTTTCTGGAAGATCCTTCTTACAGCGATTACGATGAAGGCCGGATTTAAAGGCGGAGAGATTGTTCCGGCGTTTTGTGTCGGCGCCACTTTCGGCTGCGTGGCGGGACAGATTCTCGGGATATCGCCTTCTTTTTGCGCGGCGGCCGGTATGATATCAGTTTTCTGCGGCGTGACGAACTGCCCGATCACATCGGTACTGATCGCCTTTGAAATGTTCGGATTTGAGGGAGAAACATTTTATCTGGCAGCGGTGGCGGTAAGCTATGCATTCTCCGGGCATTATAGTTTGTATAAAGAACAGCGGATTGTCTATTCAAAATATAAAGCAGTCTATGTGAATGACCGCACAAAATAGCGTCATTAGATATTATGTCATCAGAGGAGAGAGAACTATCATATGAAGAACAGCGAATCAATCACAAGGAAAGTCATTA
>DXEQ01000281.1 GCA_019114885.1 Candidatus Anaerobutyricum stercoripullorum | reverse complement strand
GGGCCTCCTCACAGGAATTATAGAGGTTATCCACAACGACAACTTCATAATCATTATTTAAAAGCTCCACACAGGTATGGCTTCCGATATAGCCGGCTCCGCCAGTCACTAAAATTTTCATGATACATTTCCTCCTGATATCTGTTCCTTATTTATCTGCAGGCCGCTCTACTGAGCAGCATCCACAATCAGCTCCACACATTTCTCAATACCCAGGCTGCCCCGGTTCAGCGCCAGATCATAATTCTGCGCCTTACCCCACTCCTGCCCGGTAAAATACTGATAATTCAGTCCTCTGCGCACATCCATATCGTGTACACGGTACTTCTCCTTTAACTGCACTTCCCCGTACATCTCCCGGATCCGCGCTTCTTTTGTCTCCTCATCCGCATAGAGGAACACCTTAAGGCAGTCCGCTCTGTCCTTTAAAATGTAATCGGCACAGCTTCCGACAATGACGCACGGCGTCTTATCGGCAAAATGGCGGATCACACGGATTCTCGCCTGCCACATGCGCTTGAGCGGCGAAGATTCCTCGTCGTCCAGATCCACAAAAGAATAGGCGAAACGATGGTCAGAGGACGGGGCGAACTCCCCGTAATGTTCCACGTATTTCTCCCGCAGCCCGGTTTCTTTTACAATGTTTTTGATGATGTCCCTGTCATAGAACTCAATGCCCAGCTTCTCGGCAACCTGTCTTCCGATGGTCCGTCCGCCGCTTCCAAACTCTCTACCGATAGTAATCACTCTTTTTTTCATCGAATCACCTCATGATATCTTTCCACTTTATCTCCCTGCACCGGTTTGATCAGAAGGCGTCTTCCGTCCGCGCCGGACGCCCCGTCTGTCCCCGGTACATTTTCAGTCTCAGAATAGCATCTCATATTATAAAAGTCAATGACAGTACATATAGCGATAGAGCAGTTTTTTCCGAAGAGAGGCATTCCGGTAGATTTCTGTCCGTAATTTACGGCAGAAATGGTCCAGTATTCTGCATTCATTGGGATATAAGGTCTTCTGTCCGAAAACATTTTTCTGGATGATCTGGATCACCCTGAGATATTCTTCTTCTTTTATGGACGGAAACTGCCCGTGAATCTGCTCCGTGAGGGTATAAGGCCGGCCAAAGTCTTTTCCGAATCCGGCATGCCGCAGCATCCCGCACATCTGTCCGTAGGCAAGACCTGCCAGCCGCTCCGGATTTTTTCTCCGCTTTCTGTCCCGGAGAAAGAGCCGCACGCTCCTCTGCCCTTCCAGCAGCAGGCAGATTCCAAGAAACAGCAAGATCACAAGGAGAACGATTCCCACCGCGTTCCACGGAATCTCCGCCAGCACCGTATCTTCCTCCTTTTCCCTTGTGCCCGGAAGAAGCTCATCGGCCTCCACCCGGGTCCTGCCGTCCGCGTTCTCCACCTCTTCCTCTTCGATATCGATCAGATAGTCCGGAGAATAGATCTCCCGGTAAAAGCCCGGCGTCACTTCCACCGGATACCATCCCGCGCCATCCACATAGATCTCCACCCACGCATGGCTGTTCTGACGGGTGAGGGTACAGGAATCGGCTTCCTCCTCATTGAGCTGCTCTGCCAGATCTCTGTTCAGATAATATCCTTCCACATAGCGGGCCGGTATCCCCAGGGTCCGGTAGGCGAGCACGGCCGCCGTGGCAAAATGTACCGATGTTCCTTCCTTATGTTCTTCCAGAAACCAGGTGACAAAATCTTCTCCCTCCGGCACTTCTTCCGTCCACGGCGCATATGTGGCAAAGGCAGAGAGCATCACCCGGATCCTGGCGGCAGCGTCATACAAATTCACCGTATCCTTCCCGGTATGCGCCTGCCAGCTCTCCCCGGAAAAGAACAGCCGGTCAATCGTATCCCTGACGTCTTCATCGATGGAAAGGTAATGCGAGTAGGCAAAAGAGCGGTATACCTGTTCTGCCTCGGCGGCAGAATCCCGGACAAAACGAAGTTCCTCACTGAACTGCCCGGAAACCACCGACAACAGATCCCACGGTGATGCCAGACTCTCAAACTCCCACGTGTTCACACCGAAAAAGCCGCGGGAACGCAGCTGCCAGTCCTGTCCTCTCCTGTACGTGGTCCCACCGGCAGACCGGGCGATCTCCGGGACGTACACATACCTGCGGTCCGCGCCCCGGTTGACCACCGTCACCGTCTGCATCTCATGTTCCGCAGAATCTTCATCCCCGGAGGTTTTTTCTTCCAGGGAAGCGGCCGGAAAGAGCGGATCGTATCCCTGCTCCAGCAGCCATTCCAGCATCCCCTCCTGGTTTCCGGTGTAGGCATCGTTTGGAAGCTGCTTCCAGGACTTTCCGTCATACTCCGCTCCCACAAAGCCCCGCAGATACATTTCCCCCGCCTGATCAAAAAACAGTTCCAGCGTCTCCTTCTCACTGTCCTCCTTCCGGCCAAACAGCTGACCGGCCCGGCCAAGATCTCCCTTTGGCAGCGTGTCCTTTCCGTAGCGGCACTGCTGCACCGCCGTCTCTATGGTTTTTCTGGCATTGAGGAGCACCTCTCCCGCCTCATATCCGGACAGGAAAAAGGACACCCCCAGACCGACCGCCAATGTGCAGGCGCAGACAGACAGAGTGGCCACCCGGCTGTGCGGGCTTCCCTTCTGACTGCCGCTCCAGACTCCCAGCCATCCCGCCAGAAAAAACAGGACAGGAAATGCCGAGAGATTTCCCTGCAGGAGGCAGCCGGCTGCCAGCAGGAGAAAGACGGCCACTGTCAGCGCGCCGAGCCAACGGCGCCAGACAGCGTAGCCGGTAAACAGGCCCAGAAGGACTCCGAGGATCACTGCCGCCGGAAGTATATCTCCTTCTGCCGTCCCGGACAGGCCGTAAAGAGGCAGGTAGGCGTCAAAGACCGTATTCCACCTTTCCAGCATGGCGTCAACCATGACAAGGATTCCCTCTATCACCGCCTCCATCCGGAAAAACAGCAGCACAAAAGCTCCGGACAGCAAAAGAAGCGGCAGTACCACTTCCAGCGTCTTTCTCTGCTGGGAAAGAATCACCAGCGCCGCTGTCACAAAACCGGCAGCCAGAAACGCGGGTCCTCCTCCCTGCGGG
>DXEQ01000280.1 GCA_019114885.1 Candidatus Anaerobutyricum stercoripullorum | reverse complement strand
CAAATGTGTTCGCCGACACAAAAAACGCGCACGATGCGATGCCTGCGAACCACAAAGGGAGGTCATACTATGATTGAAGAAAATATCCGCCGTCTGCGGAAAAATGCAAAGATGAGCCAGGAAGATCTGGCAGAGCAGCTTTCTGTCGTAAGACAGACCGTCTCAAAATGGGAACGAGGTCTGTCGGTTCCCGATGCGGAAATGGTGATAAAGATGGCTGCATTATTTGAGGTGCCGGTCAGCGAGCTGCTTGGAATGGAAACACAGGCTGCCGCCGCACCGCATCCCGCCGCTTCGGACGTCTTCATTCAGGAGCTGACCGAGAAGCTGGCGCAGCTCAATGAGCAGCTGGCAGAAAAAAACAAAGCAGAGCGCCGGATGAAGCTTGTCAGTCAAAAACGGGGCGTCATCCTTCTACTCTGCTTTGCTGCCGTTATTTTTTCTGCCAATATACAGAATCAGACATTGGCCGCCTGTGCGGTCGGCGTATGTTCCATCGCCGCCCTGCTGATTCTTTATAAAAACCTCGCTCTCTTCACCGATACAGTTGCGGATGAAATGCACACCCGCGCGTTGACGATCACTACTTTTTTTAATATCGGTATGATTCTTGTGGTGATCACCGTGACGATGCTGACAGAATCCGGTGTTCTCACCCTCTCTGCCAGCGGAGAAAAAATCTTCGCCACAGCCGTCGTCGCCGTCATCATCATTTTTTCGGGAATGATTTCCCCACGACTGCCCTTTAACCGGCATACCGGCCTTCGTCTGCCATGGACCGTACGTGATGAAGCAACATGGAACGTAGCGCACCGCATCCTTGGCATTACGGCACTGCCTGTGGCGCTGTTCTACATTGCCGCCGCCATCGTGGCGGATGACCATATGAAAACCATCACCCTCTGTGCCGTGGCCTTCTGGATTGGTATACCGGCAGCGGTTTCCTACATATATTATCAGCGGAAAATGCACGGACGCACTTAGGACTCATCCTTGCTGCCAGCCATCAGCAGCACCGCCACATCATTGACGTTGGTACCGGTGGGACCGGTTATAATGAGACCCCCGCAAGTCTTCAGCGCCTCATAGGCATTGTTATCTTCAAGCACCTGATAAATATCAATGCCGCATTCTTCCAGACGCTGTTTCGTACCGCCGTCCACATAGCCGCCGGCAGCATCAGTCGGCCCGTCGGTCCCGTCGCTGCCGATACTGAACAAAGCGGCGTTATCTATGCCGGAAAGTCCCAGGGCGGCGGAAAGAGCTATTTCCTGATTTCGTCCGCCCTTTCCTTTTCCTTTCAGATGAACTACCGTTTCTCCTCCGGCAATAAAGGCGAGGGACTCGCTGGTATTCCGATGGGTTTTGGCGATAGACGCGAGAAAGCTGCCGGCTTCTCTTGCCTCGCAGTCCAGCTGGTCAGTCAGAATCACCGGCGTATAACCAAGCCGGCGGCATTCCGTTTCCGCCGCCCGGCAGAGCTCTGTAACACTGCCGCTGATGACGGACTCCACATTGTCAAGACTCTTCGGCGTCTCTGTTTCCAGACATTTACGGGCCGCTTCACTGATATTCAGGTGATACTTTTCCACCAGATGAAGCGCCTGCCGGCAGGTACTGGAGTCCGGACTTGCCGGGCCGGACGCGATCATATCCAGCGGGTCGCCGAGAATATCGCTCAAAACAATACTGAACACCTCTGCAGGAGCGCAGTGAAGCGCGAATTTTCCGCCCTTCACCGCCGACAGCCGCTTACGGATCGTATTCATTTCCACAATATCCGCCCCGCATGCGAGGAGCTGCGCCGTGATGTCCGACAGCTCCTCTTCCGGAATCAACGGTTTTTCGAACAAAGCAGAACCGCCGCCGGATAAAAGGAACAAAACAGTATCCTCCGGATGAAGACTTCCAGTCATGGAAAGTACTGCCTCCGTCCCTCGGAAAGAACCGGCGTCAGGAACCGGATGTCCTGCCTCATAACAGACTACTCCGGGAATCTCTCCCTGCACATGTCCGTATTTGGTGAGTACAATTCCTCCAGTCAGCCGCTGTCCCAGAACACTCTGCGCTGACGCCGCCATCTGCCACGCCGCCTTTCCCACAGCGACAAGATATATATTTCCACTTGCAAATGTTTTCTCTGCCAGCGTTCGTTTTACCGCCTCATCCGGAAGCACCCGGCAAAGTGACTCCTTTATAATCTGCTCTGCATCCTTCCGTAATGTCATCTTCATTCCCTGCCTTTATATTATCAACTACTTCTCCCTGATTTAATGCTGCTGCACAAACTCTGCAACTACCTGATTGAACTTATCCGGCTCCTCCCAGAACAGCATATGTCCCGACTCCTCAAAGAAGACGGTCTTTGCACCCGGAATATTTTCTCCTACCCACGCGCTGCCGTGCCAGTCAAAAACATTGCTGTTTCTTGCCACGCACACAAGCGTCGGCAGCTTGATATTCGGAATAAAATCTCTCCAGTCCAGATTCGTGTGGTCGCGCATGATCTCAATGCGTACATATGGAGGGCAAAGAGAAATCTCATCTGCGATGAATTTCACCTCTTCTGCTGACGGCTCATGATGCAGGCATGCATGCGCCAGCCCTTCTGCCGCTCCTCTCGGATCATACTTGATATCGTAGCAGGTTCGGATAAACATTTCCACATCATAGCAGCCTTTCTGCCCCCATTGCCAGTCCGGTCCGGTATACTGCGCCGGCGACTGATCCACACAGATCAGTCCGCTGATGCGGTGATTGCCAAACAGTTCGATGTAGCTCCACAGAATGGATGCGCCCATGGACCAGCCAAGAACAGTAACATCCTCCACATTCAGATAATCCAGCAGATTCTTCACATCCATGGCATATCTGGAAATGCGGTGGCTGTGCATCACTTTCTCCGATTGTCCGTGTCCGCGCATATCCATGGCAATAACCTTGCAGCCTTTTGACAGCTCCTCCACATTTTTCTGCCAGAACTTTGTAGTACAGGTCCAGCCCGGGAGCAGAAACAGCGGACGTCCCTCTCCTCTCACCTCATAATAAATCTCCACATTAT
>DXEQ01000279.1 GCA_019114885.1 Candidatus Anaerobutyricum stercoripullorum | reverse complement strand
AAAGAAACAGGGCTGTAATCCAGTCCTGTATATGACAGAACCAGAGCCGCCGCGGCCCTGGTTCTAGTTTCATGTCTTATTCTTCTTCTATTCTCATCTCTCTATCCGTCCGCTACACCGGGTACGCTCCGTTTTCACTGTCGCCTTTGACCGGGTCGATCTTGTTTTTTTGTGCCGCCCGGTATTTGAAGAACTCCAGGGCCACCTGCGGGAAGAGGGCGTAGCTTAAGACGTCTTCGTCCTGTTCTTTCCACTGCGCCATCTCTGCTTCCAGTTTATGAAGCTCCGGTTCCAGCAGGTCGGCAGGACGGCAGGTGATCGGTTCTTCGTCGCCGATCGCCAGCTTCTGCACTTCCGGGTTAACCGGTTTTACGGTCTGGCCGTATTCGCCCCGCAGCAGTCCGCGGGATTCCTTTGTGATCATCTTGTAACGCTCGCCGGTGATCACGTTGAGCACCGCCTGCGTACCCACGATCTGGCTGGACGGGGTGACCAGCGGCGGCTCACCGAAGTCTTTGCGGACCCTCGGCACCTCTGCCAGCACCTCGTCAAATTTATCGGAGGCGCCCTGCTCTTCCAGCTGGGACACCAGGTTGGAGAGCATGCCGCCCGGCACCTGATACATGAGCGTCTTGATGTTGACGCCCAGCACTTTCGGATTGAGCAGACCGGTTTTGAGCGCTTCTTCCCGCATCGGGCGGAAGTAGTCGGCAATCTCGCCGAGAAGCTTCTGGTCAAAGCCCGGGTCATACGGTGTTCCCCGGAAGGTCTCCGCCAGTACTTCCGTTGCCGGCTGACTGGTTCCCATGGCAAACGGGGAGATGGCCGTGTCGATGATATCCGCACCGGCCTCCACTGCTTTTAAGTAAGTCATGGCGGCCACGCCGCTGGTGTAATGGGTGTGCACTTCAATCGGAAGGCTGACGGTCTCTTTCAGAGCAGTGACAAGCTTCGTGGCTTCGTACGGCACGAGAAGCCCCGCCATATCCTTGATACAGAGGGAGTCCGCGCCCATATCTTCAATCCGCTTCGCAGTCTCCTTCCAGTAATCCAGCGTGTAGGCGTCCCCCAGAGTGTAGGAGAGCGCCACCTGCGCGTGTCCTCCCTCTTTGTTGGAGGCCCGCACTGCGGTCTGCAGATTCCGCAGGTCGTTGAGGCAGTCAAAAATACGGATGACGTCAATGCCGTTGGCGATGGATTTCTGAACGAAATACTCCACCACATCATCGGCGTACGGCCGGTAGCCGAGGATGTTCTGTCCCCGGAACAGCATCTGCAGCTTCGTGTGCTTAAACCCGTCCCGCAGCTTCCGAAGCCGCTCCCACGGATCTTCTTTCAGAAAACGCAGAGAAGCGTCAAAGGTCGCGCCGCCCCAGCATTCCACCGCATGGTAGCCCACCTGATCCATCTTGTCGATGATCGGCAGCATCTGTTCCGTGGTCATTCTCGTCGCAATGAGAGACTGGTGCGCGTCCCGAAGGACCGTCTCCACGATCTTAATTGGTTTCTTTTCTATTTCAGCCATAATGCGTTCCCCCTTTTAAACTACTCCAAAGATTGCCATAAATGCACCGGCCGCCACCGCCGTGCCGATCACACCGGCCACGTTCGGGCCCATGGCATGCATCAGAAGGAAGTTGGACGGATCTGCCTCCGCTCCCACCTTCTGGGACACTCTGGCCGCCATAGGAACCGCGGATACGCCCGCAGAACCGATCAGCGGATTCACCTTGCCTCCGGTCACCTTGCACATCAGTTTGCCGAACAGCACGCCTGCCGCCGTTCCCACGGCAAAGGCCACCAGACCAAGGATCACGATCTTGATTGTCGTCCAGTTTAAGAATGCCTCCGCGCTGGTCGTGGCTCCCACGGACACGCCGAGGATGATGACCACGATGTACATGAGCGCATTGGATGCGGTTTCCGTAAGCGCCTTCACCACGCCGGACTCCCGGAACAGGTTGCCCAGCATCAGCATACCCACAAGCGGCGCCGTTGTCGGAAGGACAAGGCAGACCACGATCGTCACGATGATCGGGAACAGGATCCGTTCCAGCTTGGACACCGGACGAAGCTGTTCCATCTTGATCTTCCGTTCTTTTTCCGTCGTCAGAAGCTTCATGATCGGCGGCTGGATGATCGGCACCAGCGCCATGTAGGAATATGCCGCCACAGCGATCGGGCCCAGCAGGTCTCCCTGCCCCAGCTTACCCGCCAGAAAGATGGAAGTCGGGCCGTCCGCACCGCCGATAATGGAGATGGCCGCGGCCGCCTCCCCGTTAAAGCCCATCAGGATTGCCAGAAAATACGCGGAATAGATGCCGAACTGCGCCGCCGCTCCCAGAAGAAAACTCTTGGGATTGGCGATGAGCGGGCCGAAGTCCGTCAGCGCCCCGACGCCCAGAAAGATCAGGGACGGCAGGATACTCCACTCATCCAGAAGATAAAAATAATGTAAGAGTCCGCCTTCCTCCATGATCGGTGGATATAAATTGACAAGCAGCATACCAAAAGAGATCGGAACCAGCAAAAGCGGCTCATACTCTTTGGCTATGGCCAGATACAGGAAAAACAGGGCAACCAGAATCATGATAAAATTGCCCGGTTTTAAAAATGCAAATCCGGTCTGAGCTGCAAGATTCATCATAGTCTCTGCAATATTACTCATAGGATTCCCTCCAAATCTGTCACCGAACTAATCCATGGTCACCAGTACACTGCCGCCTTCCACCATATCTCCGGCGGAAACTTCCACGCTGACGATCGTCCCGTCCTGGCCCACGCGGATCTCATTTTCCATCTTCATGGCTTCGAGGATCACCGCCACGTCTCCCTTCTTCACCGACGCGCCCGGCTGTACCTTCACTTCCACGATCTTCCCCGGCATCGGCGCGTTGATCTTCACGCTGCCGGCCGTTCCCGCTGCTGCCGGAGCCTTCTTTGCCGCAGGCTTTGGCTGCGCGGCCGGCGCCGGGCGAACCGCTGCCTCCTGCTGTGCCGTCCCCTGCATTTCCTCTGCTCCGATCTCCTCCACAGACACCTCATATGCCACTCCATTTACCGTGATTCTATAATTCTTCATGAAATACTCCTCCTGTCTGAACGTGTTTTTCTTCTCTCTCTGCCGATCCTGCGGACGGAGCGGACGACCAGACGGTCCGCGCTCACCGCCGTCTCCCCGGATGCGGCAAGAATCGCCGCCGTCATCACTGCCACCAGCTCTCCTTCATCGATCGGCATATCATCCAATTCTTCTGTCTCCTCATCCTCCGGGGTTACCCCGCCGGACGCCGTCTCCTTCGTCTGCGCCGCAGCTTTTTCCTCTCTTCCGGCCCGGAAAAGTCCCTTAAGCTTCTTCTCCAGCACCGGCACATAGACAAAGAGCGAAATAAGCAGAGAGATGAAGATCAATACAAGAAACACCGTGCCCATGCCGATGATCGTGTGGACAAGGGCCATCATAAATTTATCTGCCATATGTCTCTCACCTCTTTATACTGCGGCATGCTTTTTGCTGTCCCGAAGCTGCCTCTTTCCTTCCAGCATCTCAAAAGCCATGATCAGACGCTTTCTCGTCGCGTCCGGCACGATGATATCGTCCACATAGCCCCGCTTTGCCGCTGCCAGAGCGCTGCTCTGCATCTCCTGGTACTCCCTTGTCTTCTCCGCGATCAGCGCGGTCTGATCCGCGCTTCCACCAATCTCTCCGGCGTACATGATGCGCACCGCCTGTTCCGCGTCCATCATGCCGACGGAGGCTTCCGGCCAGGCAAGCACAAAGTCTGCGCCGACCGCCCTGGAATTCATCACGATGCCCGCCGTGCCAAACGCCTCTCCTGTGATCAGATTGACCTTCGGGACCGTACTCTCCGACAGCGCGGACACAAATCCTGCCAGCGCCGCCGCCATCTCTCTTTCTTCTGCCTCTTCCGCCTTCATTCCTCTGACGTCGGTGACCGTCAGTACAGGAAGAGAAAATGCATCGCAGAAACGGATGAACTTCTCCACTTTCTTCAGTCCATGCACGCCAAGCTGACCGATTCCGTCCTGCGGCTGGACAGCCACCGCGCCGACTGTCTCCCCGTTCAGCCGGATGAGTGCCGTCACCATGTCCGCGCCGTACATTTTCTTTGTCTCCACAAAAAGGCCGTCATCGGCGATGGAGGACAGAAGGTATCTCGCATCATATTCCGAATCATTGAGTTCCGGGATGATCCGGTTGAGATCGTCCGTACACTCAAACACGGTGTCTCCCGCTTCATAATCCGACGGCAGCAGATCTGCCAGAATCCGAAGCTGATCCAGCAGTTCTTCTTCCGTATCACAGGCAAAATCCACACTGCCTGCCTGCTTCGCCTGATACTCCCACCCGGAAGTATCCAGCTTCTCCGCCGTGTTGCCGTCAAGCACATTCGGGCTGTTGACAAACAGCGCTCCGTTCTCCTTTTCCATCAGGATAAAATCAGAGAGGGACGCCATCACCGCGCTTCCCCCGCCGCAGGGACCAAGGACCGCGCAGATCTGCGGAATCCTGCCGGATGCCTTCGCCTGTCTGGCAAATATCGTTCCGAAAGCCCAGAGGGCGTCTCCGCCCTCCTGCAGACGGAGACCGGCGCTGTCCATCATACTGATGACCGGCACCCCCATATCCATCGCCATATCATACAGACGGACGATCTTACGGGCGTGCATCTCCCCCACCGATCCGCCCAGAGCGGCAGAGTCCTGACTGTAAACACAGACCATCCGGCCATTTAAAAGACCGTACCCGGTGATCACTCCGTCCCCCTGTACTTTTTTCGCGCCGAGATTGTAATCGGTATTCCGCGCTTCCACCAGACTGCCGATCTCCACAAAGCTCTGCTCGTCCAGAAGATATTCGATCCGCTCTCTGGCGCTCATTTTCGCATTCTTCATGTTCATTCCTCCACATCATATTGATTGTGTCACCTGCGTGTTTCCGATGACGGATCTCTCCGCATCCTCTGCGGAAAGCATTTTCTGCCATT